>JANMPX010000250.1:0-8138 GCA_031370085.1 Chloroflexota bacterium
ACCGGTATCGGCGACGGAGAAGGAATGGCAGATCAGCCTCAGCTCGACAAACCTCAAGGCGGGCGCGATCACCTTCAATGTCACCAACAACGGTGACAAGGAGCATGAGTTCATACTCCGCAAGACCGATCTGAAGTCGGACTCGCTGATCAAGAACGCGGCCGGCGAGGTCATCGAGGACGACCCCTCGCTGACGCCGGTGGGCGACCCCAGCGAGCTGGGGAAGATCGCGTCCGGCAGTTCGGATCGCACCATCACCTTGACACTCGCGGCGGGCCACTACGTGATCTTCTGCAACCTGCATGTCAACGACCTTCTTCACTACCAGAAGGGCATGCACATCGACTTCACGGTCAGCTGACCCGAGTGGTCCTCGACATCCCCTCGCGATCGGAACGGCGCAGCGGCGCCCGGGATCGATTCGCGCGATGAATCAGCGGCGTCACCTGCTGGTGGCCGGCACCGCCTGGGTGGTTCTGTCGGCGCTCGCCATGTTCCTTTTGGCGGGTGTCCAGATCCTCCCGGAGATCGCTTCCAAGGAAGCCGACATCGAGAACCGTGCCTTCGTCCTGCTGACCGTCGTCTCGATGCCGGTCCTGATGTTCGTGGTGGTGGGGCTCATCTACTCCGCGATTCGCTTCCGCGCAGGCAGCCAGACGGGGGATGGGCCGCCGGTGCACGGCCACACCGGATTTCAGGCCGCCTGGGTCGGCATCAGCGCGGTCCTGGTGCTCGGTCTGTTCGCCTACGGGGCGATCGGCCTGGTCGAGATCCGGGGTGCGCAGACCGCGGAGTTCGAGGTCGCCGTGAGCGCAGAACAATGGGCCTGGCATTTCTCATATCCCGCGACCGGCGTCGAATCGAGCGAGCTGCACATCCCGGTCAATAAACGGGTCCATCTGACCATCCAGTCAACCGATGTCATCCACTCCTTCTGGGTTCCCGCGTTCGGAGTGAAGCAGGACGCGGTACCGGGGCGCATCACCCAGATCTATCTGACCGCCAACCGCACCGCCACCTTCCCCGGGATGTGCGCGGAGCTGTGCGGTCTGGGACACACGGGCATGACGATGACGGTAGTGGTCTCCGACCAGGCCACGCTCGACGCATGGCTCAGCCAACAGCCGCAGGCGTCGCCGTCATGACCGCCTCGCTGCGCCGGTACGTCCTTCCCGGGCCGGGGCTGTGGCGCGCCGTGCTGTGGGCAGCCATCGGCTTCGCCATCGGCGGCGGTGGGCTCGCCTTCGGCCTGAACGCCGAAGAGGGCCAGATCTTCGGGCTGGGATACCTGTTTGCGCTGTTCGGCTTCCTGCTCGGGGTCGGCGCATTCCGATTCTGGATCACGTGGGCCGCCGGTCGAGAGATCGACATTCATGAGGAACATGCGGCCCACGGCCGAGCGGGCGACTGGAAACGCTACTTCCGGTTCACGACCGACCACAAGGTGATCGGCGTCCAGTACCTGGTAACCGCCTTCCTGCTCTTCTTCACCGCGGGGACGGCGGCCATGTTCATGAGGTTCGAGCTCGCCCAGCCGGGGATTGCGACGAGCAAGGACCTCTACAACATGATCATGAGCACGCACGGCGCGATGATGATCACCGTCGCGCTGATCTCGATCATCGGCGGCCTGGGCAACTACCTGGTCCCCCTGATGGTGGGCGCGAGGGACATGGCCTTCCCCAAGGCCAACGCGCTGAGCTACTGGATGCTCCCGCTGGCGGTCCTGCTGGTGGCGATCAACCCGCTGCTCGGCGGCTTCGACAGTGGCTGGACCGCCTATCCGCCGCTCAGCCAGCAGGCCAACCTGGGTCAGCAGGCATACCTGATGGCCTTCGTCACCGTCGGCGTCTCATCGATCCTGAGCGCCATCAACTTCCTGGTCACCGTCTTCCGGATGCGGGCTCCGGGCATGTCGCTGATGCGGATGCCTATCTTCGTGTGGGCGCTGACGGTGACCGCCACGCTTATGCTGGTGGCGACCTCGGTCGTCGCGGCGGCGTTCACCATGCTGCTCTTTGACCGCGTCCTCGGGACGTCGTTCTTCCGGGCGACGCGGGGCGGCGATGTCATCCTGTTCCAGCATCTCTTCTGGTTCTACTCCCACCCGGCCGTGTACATCATGGGCCTGCCGGGCCTCGGCGCCATCCTCGAGGTGGTGCCGGTCTTCGCGCGCAAGCCGCTCTTCGCCTACAAGCTGGCGGTCCTCTCGTTCATCAGCATCGGCGTGCTCAGCTTCATGGTCTGGGCGCACCACATGTTCGTCAGCGGCATGGCCGAGTTCTTCCACATCCCGATCATGTTCACCACCGAGCTGATCTCCATTCCCACCGGGATCGTGTTCCTCTCCGCCCTCGGCACCATCTGGATGGGCCGGATCCACTTCAAGGTCCCGATGCTGTGGGTCTTCGGCTTCGTCTGGGCCTTCCTGATCGGCGGCATCACCGGCGTCTTCTTGGCCGATGTGCCGACCGACATCACGCTCAGTGACACGTACTTCGTGGTCGCCCACTTCCACTACACCATCGTGGGCGGCACGATCTACGGCCTCTTCGCGGGCACCTACTACTGGTTCCCCAAGATCACCGGCCGGATGTGGAACGAGCGGTTGGGCAAGCTCCATTTCTGGTGGTTCACCATCGCCTTCAACGCGACCTTCCTGCCGATGTTCTGGCTCGGCATCGAGGGGATGCGGCGACGGGTGGCCGACTATCCGGCGGCGCTCGGTACGGTGAACCTGATCGTCAGCATCGCGGCCTTCAACATCTTCCTGTCGGTGGTGGTCTTCGCCTACAACATGGTCCGATCGTGGCGACGCGGCCCGCCGGTCGAGGCTAATCCGTGGAACGCCCAGACCCTGGAATGGCAGATTTCGTCGCCTCCGCCGATCGAGAACTTCGGGGTGATCCCGACCGTCTACGGCACCCCATACCAGTACGGGACGCTGGGTGCCGCCGCCGGCGAGGGACGGCCGCAACCATGAGCGGATCGCTGGGCCATCACGCCTCGTCCGATGAGGTGATCGCGGCGCAGGGCAACATGCTGCTCGGCGTCAAGCTCGGCATCCTGTCGGAGGCGATGCTCTTCGGCGCGCTCTTCGCGGCCTACTTCGTGGTCCGCGCCGACAGCCCCGGCTGGCCGCCGATCAGCGGATTTGAACGGCCGCAGCTGCTCCTGCCGGGACTCAACACCCTGCTGCTCGTCTCCTCGAGCGTGACCATGCAGATGGCCGTGCGAGTGATTCGTCGCGGAGACGGATCGCGTATGCGGCGCTGGCTCGGCGTCACGATGTTGCTCGGTGGGATCTTCATCGCGGTGCAGGGATACGAGTTCGCGAATAACGGCTTTGGGCTGGACAGCGGGATCTTCGGATCGACCTTCTACATCCTGACCGGGTTCCACGGGGCGCATGTCCTGGCCGGCCTGGGATTGATGGCGATCATGGCCAACCGTGCGCGTCGTGGCCTTGTCTCCGCGGAGCACCACACCGGATTGGAAGCGACCAGCTATTACTGGCACTTCGTCGACGCGGTCTGGCTCTTCCTCTTCTCGACCCTGTACATCCTCTAGCGCGCCACCCGGCCAACCTGGCGCTGGGCGAGGTCAGCGAAGGACGGCGTCCAGCGCTGCGATCAGCTCGTCGTGGTAGGCGACGCCCTCCAACTTGGCGCTGAGCGTCCCGTCGGCCGCCACCACGAAGACATACGGCTCGCTCAGCAGACCCCATTCGGTGACCGCCGCGACGACCTTCGGGCGCCCGTCGGCGCCGAGCGTCGGCTGCAGCGGCGGGTTGCCGACGTGCAGTCCGGCGGCAGGGTGCGTCTCGTAGGGCTCGACGTGGATGAAGTTCACCCTGTCCCGATACGCCGACGCAATCGCCTTGACCCCCTCCAGCGCCGGCCCGCAGGTGGCGCTGGTGCAGAGCAGCGGGCTCGCGAAGACGAGCACGAAGGGCTTCCCGGCGGCGATCGCCTGGCGCACGGAGAGCGCGTAGAACGACGGGTCCGGGGCTGGATCGGTGGAGATCAGCGCGATGCCCTTCGCATCCGTGGCGGTGAGCGTGTCGGACGGGGGTGCCGGCGCCCCCAGGGCCGGCGTGGAGCTCGTCGAGGTGACGGTGAAGACCATCCGGGAGCTCCGCTCGCCGGTCGAGCCGGTGCCGACCGCCTCGAGTCCCCACTCGCCTGCGCGCGGCAGATCGGTGATCGCCACGTACAGCCCCTTGGTCCCCTGGAGCAGCCACCCGAAGACGCCCTGCACCTCGCTGGCAGCGGTCTGTGAGTCCGTGGCCAGGTCGTAGAAGCGGAGCTTGACGGGAAGGTCGGGTGCGGCGATCAGCGCCTGCGAACTGTCAGCCACCGTCACGAGAAGCCGGTTCTGGCCGACGACCGCCTCCGATGAAATGAGGATGGGCACGAAATCGGGATCGCCGAGGATCGCTCCCATGGCCGGCCAGCCCGGGTATTGGACGGCGGTCGCGGGAACGGACGCGGATGAGCTGGGAACCGGTGCGGAGGCACAACCGGTGGCAACGATGCCGATCAGCAACAGCCAGGTCAGCAGGGGGCTTCGGGCGGCGAGACTCCTCATCGGCCGATTCTAGCCGTGCATCGAGTCGGTGTCGGTGCTGCCGGTGACCGCCAGCGGCGCAGCGCGGAATCGGCGTTCGCGGCGGCGTGCGCGCCGCTCATCGGCGCCCAGCATGGCCGCAAAGCAGAGGACGATGGCCACGACCAGGACCACGTCTCCGCCTCCCCACATCAGGGCTCCGGCAAGCTGCTGGTCGACGAGCGGGGCGGGTCCCCAGCTGCGCGCCACTTCCAGGTAGTGCGGGTAGAGCACGCGTGGGGCGAAGTAGATGGCGAGCCCCGTCGCGGCGTGCACCGGCATCTGCGCGCCGAGGTACACGATCCGCCCCGGGTATCCCATTCTGCGCGGGCTGGGATCGGCGCCGACCACCGGCCACCAGAAGAGAAGCCCGGCGCCGAGGTAGAGGAGGTGCTCCCCGATATGCACCAGCGGGTCGTCGAGCGCGGCGCTGAAGAGCGGGCTGAAGTGACTCCCTGACAGCACCACCACATACACGACCCAACCGATCATGGGCGCCGCAAGGAGTCGGGCGATCCGCGAGTGGAGGATCGGAAGCAGCAGGCTCCGACGCACCGAGGGTGAAGCCACGCGCAGGGCGAGCGTCACCGGCGCGCCGAAGGCGAGCAGCGGGGGCACGACCATGGCCAGCAGCAGGTGCTGCACCATGTGCACCGTCAGCAGTCTCGTGGCGTAGACATCCACCACCGAGACGAGCGCCAGCGCGAGCGACGCCATGCCCGCCAGCCAGGCGATGACTCGCCAGCGCGGCACGTGGGAGCGTGGATGCCGCCGGTTGACGAATCCGGCGCCGAAAAGGTAGATCGCTGTGCCAAAGGCGATCCCCAGCCAGGTGATCGGGTCCGCCGACCACGACGTCAGCAGCGACCCGAGGCTCAGCGGGGTCGACGGGGCTTCCGCTGCGAGGGCCGGAGCGGCAACGGCGACCGCCAGCGTGGCAATCGCCAGCGCGACAGGCAGGCGCATGGGTGTTCGATGGGATGGCACGGCTCGGATCATTGCTCTGGCCAAACGGTATCCGATGCTGCAAGCGTCGCGACAGCCATCGCTTGCGGTTGACGCCCCTGACGCCGCTGCGTCACGATATGGGCGCCGCGGCGGAGTAGCTCAGTGGTAGAGCAGGGGACTCATAAGCCCTTGGTCGGTGGTTCGAATCCGCCCTCCGCTACCAGACCCTCAGCCAGATGCCCGGCGATGGGGTCGCCGCTAATGCCAGTGGTAGTACAACAGCACCGATGCCCAGCGACGAGGTTGGCGGTATTACCACTAGTGGTACAACGGCACCGATGAGGTCCGCTCACGCGTTGCCGTACCCCCATGAGTAGTACACCGTCACCTCCAGGCGAACATCCTGGCGCTTCTACTACCCACAGTGGTACAGCCGCGCTCGAGGCCCTGGCCGATGCCGTGGCCCATGGTGCCGCCCGCCTGCACATCCCCGACGGGATCCCGATTGTGCTCGCCGTTTCGGGCGGGCCCGATTCAACAGCCCTGCTGCGCGGCGCGGCTCAGCTGGCGACGCGGCGCGGGTGGCAGCTGACGGTGGCTCACCTTGACCACGCCGCGCGGGCCGGCTCATCCATCGAGGCCGATGCCGTGGCCACCGCGGCCGCCGAGCTTGACCTGCCGGTCGAGCTGCGGCGGACCGACGTGGCGGCGCTGGCCAGGGCCGAGCACCGATCGATGGAGGACGCCGGCCGCCAGGCGCGCTACCGCTTCCTGGAGGAGCTGGCCGCTGCACGGGGGCCGCAGGCCCTGATCGCCACGGCACACACCGCCGATGACGTCGCGGAGACGATCCTGATGCGCCTCGCGCGCGGGACCGGCGTGCGCGGGCTGCATGGGATCCCGGCACGCCGCGGCCGGATCGTGCGGCCGCTGCTCGGTGAGCGACGGGGAACGCTGCGGGCCGCACTCGATGCAGCGGGTATTGGCTATGCGCTCGACCCGACCAACACCGATCCTGCCCACGCGACCCGAAACCGCGTCCGCGCGGAGCTGCTGCCAGCGTTGGAGCGCCTCAACCCCCGGGCCGTCGAGGCCCTGGTGCGCTTCGGCGCCCTGGCCGCGGCCGACGATGACCTGCTCGACACCCTGGCGGCCGCTGAACTGTCACGCCGCCGCAGTCCTGGACAGGCTGCGTTGGACTGGCACAACCCGCCGCAGCGTGCCCTGGGACGGCGCGTGCTGCGCCTGGCAATCGGCGAGGCGGCACCATCCGCCGAGCGCATCGAGGCACTGCTGGATGCGGCCGAGGGGCCGCGCGGTGGGTTGCGCATCGAGCTTGGCGGCGGCCGCAGTGCATCGGTCCGGGAGCGGCGCATCGGCTTCGAATGAGCCAACCCGAAACCTGGCGCGTACTAGCAACAAGGGGCCAATTGGTCCTGTCGCAGTCCTGCCCCGAGAGGACCGTTTGTTGGGCCCAAGTCGCCCACCTATACTGGGACCGCCTGCCGTCGCGCAGGCGGCACCGCACCCGGCGGGAGCGGTCGTCGATCCGTACGAAAGGCTAGAAGAGACGTACCTTGAGCAGCAGACTCGTCCGCAACAGCGTCGTCCTCGTCGTCCTTGCCGTATTCGGCCTGGCGCTGCTGTGGACCTACATCGTCGACAGCAGTCAGCCCGTCCCCTATACCTACAGCCAGCTCCTCGACGATGCCGCAAAAGGCAAAGTGACCTCCGTCGTGCAGGACGCCACCAAGCTGACCGTCGTGCTGGGCACCGCCACCAACGCCCCCAAGACCGTGGTCGTCTCGTCCCAGTTCATCAACGTTCGCCAGGAGGTCTGCGCGGCGGCCGGCAGCGATACGCCGGGCACCTGCCCGATCAAGTACTCGGCGGTCGAGGAGAGCGCCACTGGAACGGTCGTCTTCCAGATCCTGTTCTCGTTCCTGCCGGTCCTGCTCATCGGCGGCTTCATCTTCTTCATGATGCGGCAGGCCCAGGGGACCAACAGCCAGGCCATGAGCTTCGGCAAGAGCCGGGCGCGCATGTTCCTGGGCAACAAGACGGTGATCACCTTCGGCGACGTGGCCGGGGTTGACGAGGCCAAGCAGGAGCTGACCGAGGTGGTCGAGTTCCTCAAATACCCGGAGAAGTTCAACTCGCTCGGCGCCCGGATCCCCCGCGGCGTGCTGCTGGTCGGCCCTCCCGGCACCGGCAAGACGCTGCTGGCGCGTGCCGTGGCGGGCGAGGCAGGCGTTCCGTTCTTCTCCATCAGCGGTTCCGAGTTCGTGGAGATGTTCGTGGGCGTCGGCGCCAGCCGCGTACGCGACCTCTTCGAGCAGGCCAAGCGCAACTCGCCGTGCATCGTCTTCGTCGACGAGATCGACGCGGTCGGGCGCCAGCGGGGCGCCGGCCTCGGCGGCAGCCACGACGAGCGCGAGCAGACCCTCAACCAGATCCTGGTCGAGATGGATGGCTTCGACACCAACACCAACGTGATCGTGGTGGCCGCCACCAACCGACCCGATGTGCTCGACCCGGCGCTCCTGCGCCCCGGCCGCTTCGACCGCCAGGTGGTGCTCGAT
>JANMPX010000160.1:0-1549 GCA_031370085.1 Chloroflexota bacterium
ATAGGCAGCGAACGGCAGCTTGAAGAGGATGTAGAGGAGCGTGATCAGCACAAGACCCGACGTGAGATCCGAGACCGGGCCAAGCCAATCGGTGTGTCTCAGGAGCTGCAGACCGACTTCGACGAGGACGGCCTGGATCACCTGTACAAAGAGCAAAGCGGAGAACACGCGCCACCACAGCCGTGCGATCTCGTCGATCTGAGGCAGGGCGTAGGTGGCGAGCGCGAGCGGGGCAAGCACGGTCGCCACCAGGAGGAGCAGGTCGCGCCCGATGTACAGGACCACGAGCAGGACGGCGAGGATCGCGGCGGCAATCGAGACCAGGCTGCCGACGACCTGGTCGGATGCTGCCGGCCCCTGGATCATCCCCGCCAGCTGTGCGAATGTGACCGCGCCGGGATTGGGCCCGAGTAGCCCCTGGACCAGCGCGTTGTCGATCCGGATCAGGCCGCCGCAGATGGCCAGGCTGGCGTTGGCGGAGACCGCGGCGAGAACGATCCGCGGCACCAGAACCTTCGCCGAGTAGCGCGACTCGAAGGTCCCCGACGCCATGACCAGTACGCCCGCGGCAAGCAGTGCGAGGACGAAGAGGCCGTCCGCCGCGTCGCGGACCAACGACCAAGAATGACCGACCTCCGGGATGGAGTCATAGGCAGGTGTCTGGAACAGCAGCTGCCCGGCGGCGGTCAGCGCCGGCCGGAGCAGGTGCGTGGCCAGGTTCTGCAGCCAGCCGTTGATGGCGTCGATCACCTGGGATGTGATGTCCATCAGGTGTTGAGCACCTTCTGGAGGATCGAGACCAGCATCGGCGCCAGCAGCGCCAACGCGTAGCCGATCATCGCCGACTTGATCGCGGCCTTGCCTTCCTCAACCGCCCGCGGGTTGCCGTTGGCGGTGAGGTAGCGCGCGCCGCCGATGGTGAGGAAGAGGGTCGCCAGCGCGGCGAGCAGGCCGGCGACCCAGTTACGGACGCTGTCGATGACGGTATTGATGTCGCCGGCGGCGGCGTAGACGGGGACGGCGAGCAGGATCGCGAGCAGGACTGCCGCCCCGCCGGCCGCCAGGAGCGACTTGAGGCGGGCTCGATTAAATGTCTTCATAAACTGCGTATCCCCCTGGAGGAGGCGAAAACGGACGGTCTCCACCGCACGCTGTGCGCACGCAGTGCGCACGCTGACCGCACGCTGAACTCAAGCCGCCTCCAGCAGCCGTCGGATAGCTGCCACCGAGCGGTCTCGCTGCTTCCGGATGGCGTCGGGGCTGATGCCCGCTTCGGCGCCGAGCTCGGCCAACGATTCGCCGAGCACCTCCTGGCGGTAGAGAATCGCGACCGCTTTACGGGGCATTCGGCCCGCCTCGATGTCCACCATCAGCTCGCGGAGTTGCATCGAGACTTGTGATGAGCCGTCTGGCCGAGGCGGAAGCTCGGACTCAACGCTGGCGGAGCGGAGCTCGTCAACGAGCAGCCGCAGGACCGAGGTTGTCGCGCGAGTGATCAGCCGGTGGCTGGTCCAGCGGGCGGGATTGGTAGGCCCTTCGAGGGCGGTCG
>JANMPX010000274.1:0-9737 GCA_031370085.1 Chloroflexota bacterium
CCTATCGGTCGCTGGTGGGTGATGCGCAGGGCAGCTCACTGGCCGATGTGCTGAAGAGCCACCTGGCGCGGGTCGACCAGGTCGCCACCCGACTCGACGACCTGGTGGTCCTGGCCGAGCACCTGGAGTTGCGATCGCGCGGCAGCCTGCAGCATGTCGGGCTGGTCCGATTCAACCCGTTCGACGACACCGGCTCGGACCAGAGCTTCGCCATCGCCCTGCTCGACCAGCGCCGCGACGGGATCGTGATCAGCAGCCTGCACGGACGTGGCAGCACCCGGCTCTTTGCCAAGCCCGTCGAGGGGGGCGAATCGAAGCACACCCTGTCCGGCGAGGAGGCCGAGGCCATCCGCATCGCCCTTGAGCGGACGCGCCCGGTTCCCGTGGTGAGCTGAGCGGTCGCATGCTCACCGCCGAAGGCTCGATCGACCCGGTCCAGCGGCAGCTCGCCGAGCGCCGCTTGTTGCTCGCCCTGCGACGCCTCCATCGGCGACAACCGCTCAAGGCCGATGTGCGAGTCGATACCCTGGTCGCCGAGCTGCGGGCCAGCGAGCGCGTGCGTCCCTCCTCCCACCGCGGTGCCGCTCCACTGCTCCTCGACGATGCCGCCCTCCGCGCAGTGGTCGACAGCCTGGTGGTGCGCGGCTCGCTCGAGCGCACCGGCCACCGGGTGCGACTGCCCGAGCACGCTCCTACGCTCGACCCGGTGATGCGCGAACGGGTCGATCTCCTGCTTGCCGGGTTGGCCAGCGCAGGCGCTACACCGCCACCGGTCGAAGGCATCGCCTCAAGGCTGGGGATTCCCAGTGTGGTGGTGGATCAGCTGCGCGCCTCCGGTGAGCTGGTTTCGCTCGAGGCGGGGATTGACTATCCGCGTAGTACCTGGACCGAGCTTGAGGAGCGGCTGGCGAGGATGGCCGCCCGCGGGCCGCTTTCCGTCAGTCGGGTGCGCGACGAGCTGCGGGCGACGCGCCGCCATGCCGAGGCGATCCTGCGGCGGCGCCGCGGGGCTCGGCGGCCCCGGGACGGCCGCTCAGGCCAATGAGCCGAGCCGCGTGAGCGCGTTCGCCGCCGAGGGCAGCTCTTCGCCGGCGACCAGGTTCGCCTGGCGGAAGCAGCTCGCCGCGGCCGGCCGGTCGCCACGTTCGGCGTAGCGCTCGCCGAGGGTCAGCAACAGGTCGATCATGCGGCCCCGCAACAGCTCGCGACGCTCCTCGACGAAGGCCGAGTCGCCGTAGAACGGGCAGTCGTCGAGGTAGTCACCGCGGTACAGCGACCGGGTGCGCTCGAGCTGTTGCAGCCCGTCATCCGGGCCGGTCGCCCGGCTGGCCGCGGCGAGCCCCTCCTCGAAGGCGGCGACGTCACTCCAGGCCACCACCGCGGGGTCCAGCCGGTAGCGGTCGTTGGTGAACGTGATGGCGGCTCCCCGGTCGTGGCCACGCCGGTTCGGTTCCAGTGTGGAACGCAGACCGCCCAGCGTTCGATGAAATGCGAGGTCGGCGCGCTCGAGGTCGACATCGGGCCAGATCAGCTCGACGATCTCGTCCTTTGCTGCCCCTCGCTCGCCGCGGTCGTACAGGAACGCGAAGAGCCCTTCGGCCTGGCGGCTGCCGGCCTTGGCACCACCCCACTGGCGAACCGGCGCGACCCCTCGCTCGGCACGCAGCGGACCGAGCGCGAAGAGGTGCAGCCCCTCTGATGATGCCTCCCCGGCTTCGACCAGTGCCTGGGAAAGCACCGACCCGCGCGACTCGACCGCGGCCAGCTCGACCTGGAGCTCGCTCAGCGCAGCCGCCTGTGTCTCGTGGCGCTCGCCCAGGCGCAGCGAGGCCGCCAGGTAGCCCGCCGCCAGGCGAAGCAGATCCACCTCGCGCTCGGTCAGCGGCAGACCGTTGCGCTTCTGCCCGAAGACCACGCTGCCGATCTCGCCGTGGTCCGCGCGCAGCGCCATCCGCAGGCCGGGCGCACCGGCATCCGGCGTCTCACCGTCGGTGGCGATCGGGCTGCCGGCGCGGTCATAGACCACCGCTCCGCTCAACCGGAAGCTCCGCGACAGCCGCGCCAGCGAGGGACCGATGGCGCGGTCCGGCCGCTGGGCCGTCAGGATGTCCTTGCCGAGGGCCCGCAGCAGCCGATCCGAGGCAGCGTCCCCCTCGTTGCCGCCGATGGCTCGGCGGAATCGCTCGGAGATCGGCTCGAACAGGGCAATCGTGATCACCAGCGCGAGACCGGTGACGATCGGCAGGTTGATGCTCAGCAGGTTTTCCGTGAACCGCTCGGTGCCGATCAGCAGCCCCACGTACAGCGTCATGGCGAGGCCGCCGACCAGCGAATAGCGAAAGGCGCGATCGGCCACGCCGGGAGCTAGGAAGACGCCTGCCGCGAAGACGGCATAGGCGGCCAGGACCATCGCCACGGTCACCAGCGTTACCCCGATCCATGGGTCCGTATCGGCCGGGCCGGGGAGGATGCGCAGGATCCCGCCGATCGCTCCAACCGCGACCGTCGCCAGGGCCGCGAGCAGCGACCGCCGTTGCGCAGCGTCGTCACCAGCCCGCCGCAGCGCAGCCCAGATCCAGCCGATGGCGCTGGCGAAGATCCCGACGCGGGCTACGATCCATGCCCAGCCGAAGACGGCGCCGGAGATGCCGGCCACCTCGAAATGCGGCGGGGTGACGCTGAACTGGCTGTCCGGGAAGATGGCGGCGCCGACCGCCATGGCGATACAGATGAGGTAGGTAGCCGCCAGAGTGGCATTCTGCAGCTGCGAACGTCGGCCTTCGACCGCCAGGGCGAGGGCGATGTGCAGCGTGCCGGCCGGCAGCAGGAAGGCTGCCATATCCTCGATGGCGTTGAGCGGCCTGATGACCGATGCATCGCTGGTCAGCCGCTGCACGATGATCGCCACCGACCAGGTGGCCAGGTAGGCGCACAGCAGGCTGAAGACGACCGCCCCGCGACCGTGCCGAGCGCGGGCGAAGACCGTCAGTCCGAGCCAGGTGGCCAGGATGGCCGTGACGCCGTGTGCCGCGATCTCCAGCTGGCCGGCCGTATCGATCCTCCCGGGTCACTGCAAACGGTGACGGACCGACACGGTACGTCACGACCGCAACGGCCACAAGGGGCACCGGTCAAAAGATGCGACAGCCGACCTGTCTGAAATGCGCACGATAACGGTGCCATGAACGGCGCCTGGACTACCATCGAGGACGTGCCAGCGGTCGTGCCGTCTCCGAATCAGCTCCCGATCTTCGAGGAGCTGGTCGGTCACCCGCCGCGCCCCGCTCGGCCGCATCTCCGTGTCCAGCCGCCGCTCCTCGCAGACCTGACGCCGAAACAGCGGAAGGCGGTCACCCACGGCGACGGACCGCTGCTGATCGTGGCCGGCGCCGGGACGGGCAAGACCACGGTGATCACCCGCCGGATCGCCTGGCTGATCGCCGAAAAGCGAGCCAGACCGGCCGAGATCCTGGCACTGACCTTCACGGATCGTGCCGCGCTCGAGATGACAGAACGGGTCGATCAGCTGGTCCCCTATGGATTCACCGATACGGTGATCAGCACCTTCCACGCCTGGGGTGATCGGCTCCTTCGCGAACATGCGCTGGAGGCGGGGCTGTCGGATCGCTCCACCGTCCTTTCGCGTGCCGAGCAGGTCATCTTCCTGCGCGAGCACCTGTTCGAGCTCCCGCTCGACCGCTTCCGCCCGCTGGGCGATCCGACCCGTTTCCTCCAGGCGCTGGTGACCCTGATCAGTCGCGCCCGCGACGAAGACGCCAGCCCCGCGGACTACCGGGCTGCCGCGGAGGCCCTCGCGATCGCTTCGGCCGGCCAGGCCGAAGACGTGGCGCTGGCCGACGATGCCGCCCAGCAGGGCGAGCTGGCGGGTCTGTACGAGGCCTATGAGGCGCTCATGCGCCAGCACGATCGCCTCGATTTCGGCGACCAGGTGAGCCTCGCACTGCGATTGCTCCGGGAGCACCCGGCCGTGCTGGCGGCCGCGCGCGCGCGCTACCGCTACATCCTGGTCGACGAGTTCCAGGACACTAACTACGCGCAGTTCGAGCTCGTCAAGCTTCTCGCCGGGGGCCCCGGGCCTAATCTGACCGTGGTTGGCGACGACGACCAGAGCATCTACCGCTTCCGCGGAGCCGCGCTGTCGAACATCCTTGGCTTCCACGAGGTGTACCCCGGAGCGGCCAGCGTGGTGCTGACCGACAACTTCCGGAGCCGACAGCCGATCCTCGACGCGGCCCATCGGCTCATCCGCCACAACGACCCGGAACGGCTCGAGGCCCGCGAGGGGATCGACAAGCGACTGGTGGCCCGCGCCAGGTTTCGGCGCGAGCCAGCCGCGGGACCGATCGAGCTGCTTGCCTTCGATTCGGGCAGCGACGAGGCCGACGCCATTGCGGAGCGGATCGCCGCGGCGGTGCGTGGGGGCCGTCGCGCGGGCGACCACGCCATCCTGGTCCGCACCAACCGTGATGCAGACCCGATCCTGCGATCGCTCAACATGGCGCGCCTGCCGTGGCGTTTCAGCGGCAGCGCCGGCCTCTACCGCCAGCCGGAAGTGCGCCTGCTGGCCAGCTTCCTCCGCGCAGTCAATGATCCCGAAGACTCGGTCAGCTGCTACGACCTCGCCACCTCTGAGCTCTTCGGGCTCGACCCGCGCGACGTGACGCTCGCCCTCAACGCGGCCACCCGACGCCGGACCAGCCTGGAGACCTCGCTGCGCCAGGCCGCCGCGCGCGCCGAGGACGCGCCGTTCAGCCGCCGATCGCTCGAGGTCGTCGAGCGCCTGCTGGCCAGCCTCGACCAGCATCGCGCCATGAGCGTCGAGCGGACGACCGGAGAGCTGCTCTACCACTTCATCAGCGGATCGGGCTGGCTCGGCCGCCTCGCCGCCGAGGCCAGCGTCAGCGGTCCGGAGCGCCTTGCCAACGTGGCCCGCTTCTTCGAGATCGTGCGCCATCAATCGGCCCTGCTGCGCGACGACCGCCTGCCATTCCTGGTGGCGCAGCTCGACACGCTGGTCGAGGTCGGCGATGACCCATCAACGGCGGATGTCGGAGCTGACGAGGGCGATGCCGTGCACGTCCTGACCTATCACAAAGCCAAGGGCAGCGAATTCCCGGTCGTCCTGATGGTCGGCCTGGTGGAGGACCGTTTCCCGACCCGATCGCGTGGCGACCAGCTGCCGTTTCCGGCCCAGCTCGTCCGCGATCCGATGCCCCCGGGTGACCACCACCTGGCGGAGGAGCGCCGGCTCTTCTACGTCGGCATGACCCGTGCTCGCGAGGAGCTGGTGCTCAGCTGGGCGCGCGACTACGGCGGCCGGACGGCGCGCAGGATGAGCCCGTTCGTGCTCGAGGCGCTGGACCTGCCGCCGGCCACGCCTGTCGACTGGCTGCGTCCCGGCGTCTCCGAGCAGCTGGCCCGCCACGCGCAGCCGGCGCAGCGACCGGTATCGCCGAGGACTCCCGCGCTGTCGGATCGCCCGCTGACCCTCAGCTACGGGCAGATCAGCGACTACCTCGAGTGCCCGGCAAAGTACCGCTTCGGGCACCTGATCCGGATTCCCACCCCTGCCTCTCATCAGATGATCTACGGCCGCGCGCTGCATGCCGCGGTGCAGGCATTTCATCGGCGCCAGATGGCGAACCGCCCGATGGCGCTCGACGAACTGCTGGCCGAGCTTGACGCGGCGTGGGAGTCGACCGGATTCCTGACTCGAACGCATGAGGAGGCCCGCCGTGAGGCGGCGCGCGACACGTTGGATCGCTTCTGGACGGAACAGCAGCGCGACCCGGCTCGGCCAACGGCAGTGGAGCAGGACTTTGCGGTGGCGCTGGGCGCTGACCGGGTCCGTGGGCGGTACGACCGGGTCGACCGCGATCCCGACGGCCGCGTCACCATCACCGATTACAAGTCAAGCGACGTGCGGGACCCGGCGACCGCCAACCGCCGGGCGCGCGAGTCGCTGCAGCTGGCGATCTATGCCCTGGCCTGGGAGGCGCAGCACGGCAAGACGCCTGACGAGCTCTCCCTCCATTTCCTCGAATCGGGGCTGGTCGGGCGCAGCGCGCCGACCGCGAAGCGGCTCGCCCGGGCGGCAGAAGAGGTCAGCACGGCCGCCGCCGGCATCCGGGCCGGGCAGTTCACCGCCTCCCCGTCTCCCGGCACCTGCGGATTCTGCCCGTTCCGCCAGATCTGCCCGGACGCCGCCAGGTGAGCGCCACCTCCACCCGGCCGTGACACCACGCAACCGGGTGGCCGTCGCCGCGCTGGTGCTCGCCGCGCTGCTGCTGGCCGTCGTGCTGCTCGCATTCGCTGGCCACGCTTGTCCGAACCAGACGTCGACCCAGGAATGCCCTGGGGCCTCCCTCAACAGGGCCGTGGTGGTCGGGCTGGCCTCGGTCGCCATGGCGCTGTCGGTGACGCCGTTCGCCTTCCTTGCCGAGTTCGCCGTGCGGCGACGAATCATCTATCGCGGAGCCTGGGGTCGCGCCGCGCGTCGCGGGTTGCTCGCCGGGTGCGCGCTGGCGGCTCTTGCCGGACTTCGACTGGGAAGCGCCCTCTCGATCCCGGCGACGCTGTTCGTTGCAAGTCTGCTTGCCGCCGTGGAATGGACCGCGGTGCGGCGCTTCGATGGTCGATGAGGCGGGGCCCCAGCTGAGCGCCGATATCTTCGGCGGACAAGGGGCGGATCCCGACCTGCTGGCAGAGCTGTACGACCTCGAGCACGACGCGGCGACCGGAGACCTCGTGTTCTACCGCGAGATGGCGAGCCGGCTGGAGGGTACGGTGCTCGACCTCGGATGCGGGTCCGGCCGTCTGTTCCGCGCATTCCTCGACGGGGGAGCACACCAGATCGTGGCGATCGATGGATCGGCCGCGCTGCTTCGGCGCGCCGAGGCTCGCATTGCCAGCGACCGCGAGCTCGCGGCAGCGGCAGCGGCCGGCGCGATCATTCTCCAGCTCGCTGACGTGCGCGCACTGTCCCGTCCGCGTCTGAGAAAGGGTGTCGGCCTGGCTGTGGCTGCTGGCGTCCTGCCCCACCTCGACGGCCCCGATGAGGCCCTTCGCATGTTTTCCGCGGTACGACCGTTGCTCGCCGGGCACGGGCGGCTCGTGATCGACGACGTCGGACCGGGGCTGTTGCCCGTCCGGGACCTGCCGCTTTCAGTGGACTGGCGTCGCCAGATGCACGGCCGCGAGGTCGTGCGACGCAGCTCGCTCATCCGGCGCGAGAGGCCCGAGGGGCTCCGGATTGCCTATTCGACGATCACGGATGCGGTACAGGCCGATGGTACGATAGCGCGGCTTCCGGCCAGCCACCGTCTCTGGTATCCCTATCCGGACGCGCTGACAAGGCTGGTTGAACTGGCCGGGATGCGGGTCGAATTGAGCTACGGCTCGCATGACCTCGAGCCTTTGGGCCCAGGGAGTGAGCGCCGCATCATGGTCGTGGCACGCGCCGACTCGGCGGTGGACGTCCCAGCGAGGTAACGGTTGGCCGATCAGATCCGGCTTCTGGTGGTGGAAGACGTGCCGCAGGTGGCATCGCACATGCGCGCGCTCCTCCAGGCCCAGTCGCAGATCAAGATGCTTGACGTGGTCACCTCGGGCGAGCTGGCCCAGGCCGCGGTCGGCGAGTATCGACCCGATGTGGTCATCGTGGACGCGCTGCTGCAGGGTCGGGTCTCCGGGCTGCACGTCGCTCAGCAGATCAGGCAAACCGATCCGCATGTCGCCCTCATCGTCCTGACCGTCCCGCAGAACCCGATCAGCGAGGATCCGGCGCGGGGCATCGACGCAGTGCTGAAGATGCCGTTTTCCGGCTTTGACCTGACGACGCTGGTACGCAAGACCCAGGAAAGCGTCGGAATCGCCGCCGCCCGGGCCGGGTCGCTGATGGTGACCCTCTTCTCCCCCAAGGGTGGCGTCGGCCGCACCACGCTGTCGTACAACCTTGCCGTTGCCCTTGGTGTTGGCCACAGGGTGTGTCTCATCGACGGGTCGCTGCAGTTCAGCGACCTGCGCGGGCTGCTCCGGGTGCCCGCCAGCGCCCCTTCGATCGTGAATCTGCCGACCGACCGGATCCGCGACTCCGACCTGGCCGAGGTGGTCTGGAAGGATGCGTCGGGGATCGACATCCTGCTCGCGCCACCGCGCATCGAGATGGCCGAGATGGTCACCGTGCGCGACCTGGAGAAGGCGCTCAGCATGGTGCGGCAGGTCTATGACTTCGTGGTGATCGACACGCGAGCAGCGCTGACCGACGAGGTGCTTGCCTTCCTCGACGCGTCCGATCTGATCCTGCAGGTCCTGGCCTACGACGCCATGGCGGTGCGCAGCCTGACGATGGCGGGCGAGGCGTTCGACGCCATCGGGTATGCGGCCTCCAAGCGCAAGACGCTCCTCAACCGGGCCGACTCGGCCGGCGGCTACTCACGTGCCGATCTCGAGGAGGCGGTCGGCCACCGCATCGATTACGAAGTCGTGTCCGATGGGCGCCTGGTCCTTGCCGCGAATAACGAGGGCGTGCCGTTCGTTCTCGCCAGCCCCGAAGCACCGATCTCGCAGGGGATCCGCCTGATCGCCGAATCCCTGGTCGCCATTCAGAGCAGCCGCGTCCCGGCGATGGCTGCCCGCTGAGCGGAGCTGTGGGCAGGTCGGCAGACGCGAGACCGATCGGCGTCTTCGATTCCGGTGTTGGCGGGCTGACGGTCCTCTCGGAGCTGCGGCGTCGATTGCCGGCAGAATCAACCATCTACTTTGGTGACAACGCACGCGCACCGTACGGCCCGCGTCCGGCCGATGAGGTGCGGAGCTTCACCACCGCCTGCGTCGCGTGGTTGCTGGAGCAGGACGTGAAGCTTCTGGTGTTGGCCTGCAACACCGCGACCGCGCAGGCCCTGCCGCTGGTGCGCGACCGGTCATTGGTGCCGGTGCTCGGCGTGGTGCGACCGGGCGCGGTGGCTGCCGCGGCGTCCACGCGCAATGGATACGTCGGCGTGATTGCGACGGCCGGCACGGTCGCCTCAGGCGCCTACCCGGTCGCGGTGGGGGAAGCCGATCCGCGCCTGACCGTCACCCAGCTGGCATGTCCGAGTCTGGTGCCACTGGTCGAGGCCGGTGAGCTGCATGGCAAGGCCGCCGAGGCAGAGGTGCGGGGCTACATCGCCCAGCTGCTGGCGATCGACGATCGCATCGATACCCTGCTCCTCGGTTGCACCCATTACCCCCTGCTGCGACCGATCATCGAGCGGGCGGTCGGGTCGCGGGTGGCTGTCGTCGATTCGGCGTTCACCACCGCACTTGCGGCCGAGGACCTGCTCGACGCTCTCGGCAACCGCAGCCCAGCCGTGGGCGTCGGCATGAACCGGATCGTGACCACGGGTGACGTCGCCGCGTTCACCGGGGTCGCCGAGCGCATCTTCGGGGCGTCGCTGCCGACCGTTGAGCAGGCGGAGGTCAAGGCCGTCTAGACTCAGCCAATGGCACGCACCGCGGCTCGATTCGGGATCGGCCTTGTCGCCGGCGGATTGCTGGCGGTGGGCGCAAATGTTGCCCAGCGCGAGCTGCTGCGTCAGGCCGGAACACGTCTCATCGATTGGGAGGCGGTCCGCCAAATCGCGCGGCGGCGGCTCGGAGCGGCCGGCGGCTCGCTGAGCCCGGACGAGCGATCTGCGGCAGAGGCGTTCTATCGGAGCACGTTGCTGCGCATTGAG
>JANMPX010000304.1:0-7639 GCA_031370085.1 Chloroflexota bacterium
CATCGGTGATGCGGTGATGGCCGTGTGGGGGGCGCCTGTCGCGCGCGAGGACGACGCGGAGCGCGCGGTGCGAGCGGCTCTCGAACTGGTCGACGCTGTCCACCTCCTGGGTTCGGGGATTCAGGCCAGGGCAGGCGTCCTCACTGGGGAGGCAGCAGTAACGCTTGGCGCGACGAATCAAGGGATGGTTGCGGGCGACCTCGTCAACACCGCCTCCCGACTGCAATCGGTCGCCCCGCCCGGTGTCGTCCTCGTCGGCGAGGCGACGCAGCGCGCGGCCAGCAAGGCGATTGTCTTCGAGGAAGCCGGCGAGCAAACCTTGAAGGGCAAGGCGAGTCCGGTGCCCGCCTGGCTCGCCGTGCGGGTGGTGGCGGAGGTCGGCGGACGGAACCGCAGCGAGGGACTCGAGGCGCCGTTCGTCGGCAGAAACGAGGAGTTCCGACTCCTGAAGGAGCTCTTCCATGCAACTGATCGCGAGAAGCGGGCCCGACTCGTGTCGGTCATCGGTCCGGCGGGAATCGGCAAGAGCCGACTGGCCTGGGAATTCCTCAAGTACCTTGACGGGATCGTCGGCAACGTCTGGTGGCACAACGGCCGCAGCCCCGCCTATGGCGAGGGGATCACCTTCTGGGCCCTTGGGGAGATGGTGCGGGGACGTTGCGGGCTCGCCGAGACCGACGACGAGGCGACGACAAGAGCCAAGGTGGGGACAGTCCTGGCTGCACACGTCCCTGACCCGGAAGAGCGGAGCTGGATCGAGCCGGCACTGCTCGCCCTGCTGGGCATTGGATCGGGTCGCGGTTCGGAGCAGCTCTTCGCCGCCTGGCGTACCTTCTTCGAACGGCTGAGCACCACCGGCCCCGTCGTGCTTGCCTTTGAGGACCTCCACTGGGCCGATAGCGGCACCCTGAACTTCGTCGACCACCTACTTGAGTGGAGCAAGAGTCACCCCATCCTTGTCGTGACACTGGCGCGGCCGGAGCTGATCGAGAAGCGGCCGGACTGGGGAGCGGGCAAGCGCAACTTCGCCTCGATCTACCTCGAGCCCCTTCCGGAGGCGGCCATGCGCGAGCTCTTGCGCGGACTCGTTCCCGGCCTCCCCGAAGCGGCGAGCCGGGCGATCGTCGCGCGCGCCGACGGGATGCCGCTGTACGCGGTCGAGACGATTCGGATGCATGTCACCGACGGCCGGCTGAAGGAAGAGGCAGGTGTGTACCTCCCCGTCGGCGACCTGACTGCGCTCGCGGTGCCCGAGACCTTGACTGCGCTCATTGCCTCACGGCTCGACGGTCTGGATCCCGCCGATCGAACCCTGGTCCAGGACGCTGCGGTGCTCGGTCAGAGCTTCACCCTTGAAGCGCTGTCTGCCGTCTCGAGCCTGGATGTCGTGGAGCTCGAGCCTCGTCTTCGGGGGCTGGTGCGGCGCGAGCTCCTGACCATCGAGGTCGATCCGCGCTCGCCTGAGCGCGGCCAGTACGCCTTCCTCCAGGCGCTCATCCGAGAGGTCGCCTACAACACGTTCACGAAGAAGGATCGGAAACTTCGCCACCTCGCCGCGGCCCGCTTCTTCGAGCAGCTCGGATCGGACGAACTGGCGGGCGCGCTGGCCGGCCACTACCTGGCAGCGCATGCCAACGCGCCGGAAGGAACCGAGGCCGAGGCCCTGGCCGCGCAGGCTCGGATTGCCCTGAAGGGCGCAGCTGAGCGCGCGGCTTCCCTTGGAGCCCACGACCAGGCCGTCGCCTTTCTCGAACAGGCTTTGTCGGTGACCACCGACCCGGTTGAAGAGGCAGATCTCCTCGAGCGAGCAGGCAAATCGGCGGCAGCGGCCGCCCAGTACGAAGGAGCCGAGGCCTTCCTTCGACGTGCCCTCGCGCTCCACCGAACGCGCGACGATCGCATCGCAGCCGCCCGGGCGACGGCCTCCCTGGGCACGGCATTGCTATTCGGTCAACGGGCCGAGGCGGCGCTCGAGCTGCTCGTGCCGGCTTCGGCAGAGTTCGCGGACCTGTTCCCGGATGGTGCCATCGTGGCGCTGGACGGTGTGCTCGCCAGGGCCTATGTCCAGAATGAGGAGCCCCGCCGCGCCATCGAGGTCCTGGAGCGGGTCCTGGAGGCCGCGGAACACGACGACCTGGTCAAGATCCTGGCCGACGCGCTGGTGTGGAAGGGAGTTGCGCTCGGCAATCTCGGGCGCCGCCGCGAGGGGATCGGTGCCATCAGGGCAGCCGAACGACTCGCGCGTGACAACCGGCTGGACGACATGCTGATGAGCGCACTTGGCCTGCGCGGCTTCCTGCAGGGCGACAGCGATGTGGTTGGTGGGCTGGACGCCTACCGCGAAGGCCTAGCCCTTGCTCGCCGAGTCGGCAACCGCGTGGGAGTGCTGCGCTTCGTCAACAATATCGGGTACACCGCCTTCCTGGCCGGCGACTGGGACGAAGCGCTGGAACAGCTCGACGGACAGCTGGCCGAAGACCTTGAACGTGTAGACCGCATTGCATTGCTCGGCAACTCGGTCATCGTCCACGCGTGTCGCGGCGAGGACGTCACCGAGGAGCTCACCGAACTCCAGCGGCTGATGGGCGACGACCGGCTGCGTTCATCCAGCTCAAGCGTCGATGACGCGATCGCGAATGCGGCATTGGCCCAGGAACGGCTGAGCGAGGCGCGCGCGGCCTGGCGGCACCTGGCCGATCGGGACGCGGGCAACGCCCCGGAGTTCACCTATCGGGCCGCGCGGGCCGCCCTGTGGGATGGAGATGTCGAGGCTGCGCGAACCGATCTCGCCGCGCTCGATGCCACAGGCGTCCATGGCCCGGTGGTGGAGCTGCGCCGAACGACGATTCGGGCTGGTCTGGCCGCCCTGGAAATGCGCCCTGCCGACGCTCTCGGGCAGTACCGCGAGGCACTTCGAGGGTGGCACGACCTCGGCCTCCCCTGGGACGAGGCTCTCACCGCGATCGACATGGCGACCTTGCTTGACCCATCTGAGCCCGAGGTCCGCGACGTGGCTGGGTCAGCTCGAGAAATCCTGGTTCGGCTGGGCGCGAAACCGTTCCTGCAACGAATGGACGCGGCCATGACCCGCTCGACCTCGGTTGAATCACGCGCCGGCGGGGCAAGGAAACCGACCCCAAGCCGATCCTCGACTCCATCCTGATGACACGGTAGCTGGACCGGATTCCTGCTCCAAGCCTCCGCCGGGGATATGCGAAACGGTTGGCCTGGACTACGATACCGCTCCGACCCGCACTATCGACCGCGCCAGGAGGAGACGCCATGGACCTTGAGAAGACCCTCGCTGCGGCTCCCCTGCTCCATGAGCTTGACGCAAAGATCATCAAGCGACTGGCCGAGCAGGGCGTTCGTCGCACCTACCCGGCCGGGGATTGGATCATTCGCCAGGATGCTCCGGCCTCGGCCCTGTACGTGATACTCCGCGGCCGGGCGCGAGCCGAGAAGGACGGCGACCTGGACCGGACCCCCAGTGAGCTGTACCCCGGTGACTTCTTCGGCGAGCTGGCCCTGATCGAGGACCACCCGCGCACGGCGAGCGTCCTGGCAGTCGAGGAAACCGAGTGCATCCTGTTCGTGGCCTGGGAGTTCACCGCCCTGCTCAAGGAGCATCCACAGATGGCGGTGCCGATCATGAATGCGCTCATCAAGCGCCTCCACCGACGCGAGCACAAGCCCGGCTGACGCTGACGGGAACGTGGACTTCCCGAGCATGGCGGAACGTTTCAGTGCCGCAGCGGCGATCCTCAGGCGCCCGCCGGCTCGACCTCGGCCTCAGCGCAGGCGTCGATGGGGAGGCACTCGGGCAGGCTGGACGCCGACGAGCGCGCCGGCCGGCCCTTCAGGAATGCGCCCACGTAGACGCCACCCAGGATCACGGCGCCGCCCAGCACGAACGACGGCCTGATCCGCTCCCCGGTCAAGATGGTCGCCAAGGCTACTGTGACCAGCGGCATCAGCAGGGTCACGTACGAGACGGCCGAGGCCGTCCAGCGCTGCAGGGTGAAGACAAACAGGGCGAACATCACCACCGAGCCGAAGAGCACCAGGTAGCCGACGGCAGCCCAGGTTGCGGCGTGGGTTGGCAGCACCCTTGCCTCGCCGGCCACCAGCGACGAGACGAACAGGAGCGCGGCACCGGTCAGCATGGCCACCGCATTGGTGGCAAACGGATCGCTGCGGGGGATCGATTTGACGATGACGGAGGACTCGGCAATGGCGACGGCCGCCAGAAGGATGAACAGCAACGAGGCCAGAGGCACATTCACGCTCAGTTGGTCGACGAATACGAGCCCGATACCGAAAACCGCGACCAGCGCGCCGAACAGGCCCTGCACGTGGAAGCGCTCCTGACCGTGGGCGATGGCCAGGCCAAACGTGAGCAGCGGCGTGAGCGCAATGAGGACCATGGCCGTGCCTGCCGGCACATCGCGCAAACCTGCGTAGGCGAAGCCGTAACTTGCGGCAAAGCCGACCACGCCGTATAGGGCGGCGCCTCCCAGGCTGCGACCGCGGGGCAGGGGCCTTCGCGTCGCGGCAACCAGGATGAGCATCAACGCGCCGGCTGCCCCAAAGCGCATCGCGGCTCCCCAGAACGGTGCAAGTTCCTGGACCGTCAGTTTGACCCCGATGGCGTTGGCCCCGCCGAACACGACGACCCCAGCGAACGCCAGAAGCGTCACCTGATTGGGGCGCGGGCCTGCGGCCGGCCGATCGGTCACTGCCTGACTCTAGCGCGAGTCGTTCCATGCGGCAACCCCCGCTGAGGCTCTCCCAATTCGGCAGCGCAGCGCGGCATTCCGCCTTCCCAGCTGGATGTCACGGGTTCGAGACCGGCTCCCGTCCCAACGCCCTGAACACGCAACCTCAGCTTCCGAAGGCGCTCGCCCAGTCAGCAGCCGCTGAGGCGTCGTAGGCCTGCGAGTACCCGCAGCTGGTGATGACACCGCCGCTGCCGGAGACCAGGTATCGGCTGCCGATCTGGAAGTCGACGAGGGTGCCAGTGGTGGTCACGCCGCCGCCCAGCCCGATCTCAGTGAGCGTCACGCTGGCATCTCCTGAGCCGCGGTACCAGGTGCCCACCGCGAACGTCACTGCCTCGCCGTCGACTGCGGTGACGGTCCCATCGAAGGCGTATTCCTGCAGTGCCAGCGTCTCGAGGTCGAAGCGGATGCACATTGCGGTGCCGCCTCCGCCACCCCCACCGACGCCTCCGTCGCTGGGGCTCGGCGTCACGCCGGGAGCGTTGAGCTTCGGTCCGAAGACCAGCAGGGCGACGGCCGCCAGGGCTGTGACTCCGGCGAGGCCGATGGTCAATCGGAGTCGTCGTTGTGGGTGGATATCGGTCATGACAGTCTCCTGGACTCTCGCGCGGATGCGGGCGAGATTCGCGGAGGGCAGTCGCTCGGCATCAACAGGGTTGGATCGGTGCAGCAGCTCGATCGGGTCGGGATCGGTCGGCTCAGTCATTCCACACGCTCCTGCATCGCACCGTTGATGGTGCCCTTCGCTTCGGTGGATGTCCGGATCCCCCCAGGATCTTTCATGAGCTCGTCCCGGAAGCGGCTGCGCGCCCGATGCAGCCGAATGGCGACCGCGTTGGCGCTGATCCCCAGCAGCTGGCCGATCCCGCGCTGGTCGAGCTCGTCCCACGCCACCAGGCGAAGAAGCTCCTGGTCATCAGGTCGCAGCCGCGCCAGAGTTGCCAACGCCAGGCCGTCATCAATATCGCCCTCAGCGATGGAGACCGGCGCCGGTGCCGATTGGCGCCCCAGCCTCTGGAACAACCAGGCCCGCCGCCGGCTGGCTCTGCGCTGGTTGGCGAGGACCCGCCGAGCGACCGCCAGCAGCCAGGGAAGGGCGTCATCGGGAACCTGCTCGATCTTGCGCCACGCGATTATGAAGGTCTCGGCAGCGGCATCTTCGGCATCTGCCGGGCTCGAGGTGCGACGGAGCGCATAGGCGAGCACGCGGCGCTCATTTGCCTGGAACAGCTCTTCCAGCCGTCGGGCAGCATCGGCCGGTGCGGGTCGCTTCGCTCCCATGAGCGGAGGACGTTGCGGCTGCGCGTTCGGTTCCGCGCGGGCCTCGTTGATCCGTGCATGATCTCGCCATGATCCTGCGGACCCTCGGGCGCGCGACCAGCCTGACCGGCGGGCTGTCGCTCGGCGCGGCGGCGATCGCCTTTGTGCTCAACGCCGCGGGGAAGGATCACACGCTGGTCTTCGTCCTCAGTGCCGCGGCGCTCGCCGGCCTGGCGACCCTGATCGGCCAGGGCACCGAGCAGCTCGGCCACCGCTTCGGCCCCCACGCCACCGGGATCCTGCAATCGGCGCTCGGCAACCTTCCCGAGCTGTTCATCTCCATCTTCGCCCTTCAGGCGGGGCTGGTGGTGGTGGTCCAGACCGCGCTGATCGGCTCGATCCTGGCCAACACCCTGCTGGTGCTTGGGCTGGCCTTCTTCCTGGGCGGCCTGAAGCACGGCACCCAGCAGTTCCATGCGCCCTCGGTGCGCACGATCGCCACCCTGCTGGTGCTGGCGGTCGCCGCGCTCGCGATCCCCACTTTGGCGACCGGGCCCGGCGGGCCGGATGTCGGACATGCGGTCGACCTGAGCGTGATCGTCTCGCTGGTCCTGCTGGTCATCTTCGCCGCCTCGATCCCCTTCTCGATCAGCGGCGGTCCCGGCGCCAGCGCGCAGGTCGAGGAGGTTCCGCCGGAGAGCATCTGGCCGCTGGGGCTGACCGTTGCGGTGCTGCTGGTCGGTGCCGTGGGAGCCGCGTTCACTTCTGACCTGTTTGTGGAGGCGCTACGGCCGAGCATGGCCAGCCTGGGGTTGTCGGAGGCGTTCGTGGGGCTGGTGATCGTGGCCATCGCCGGCAATGCGGTTGAGAACGTGGTGGGCGTGCAGATGGCGATCCGCAACAAGCCCGACCTGGCCATCAGCCTGATCCTCAACAGCAGCCTGCAGGTCGCGATTGCGCTGACCCCCGCCCTGGTCCTCATCTCATTGTTCATTGGCGGTGGAACGCTCACGCTGGTGCTCAGCCCGTTGCTGCTGGGCGCGGTGGCGCTGTCAAGCATCCTGGCGGCGCTGGTCGTCTTCGACGGCGAGAGCACCTGGCTCGAAGGGCTGGCGCTGCTCGGGCTGTACGTGATCATCGCCGCCAGCGTCTGGTACGGCCCCGCCATCCACATCTGAGCAGCCCGCCCACTGGCGGTCGGGCGGTATGCTTCGCAGCCGAGCCGGAGACGACCTGAGCGATGAACTGCGGTAGCTGCGGAACTCCAAACGAGGCCGGACGCAAGTTCTGCCTCCAGTGCGGCATGCGCCTGGCGGCGGGCTGTCCCGTGTGCGGGACGCAGAACACGCCGGGCGCCAGATTCTGCGGTGAGTGCGGTTCGACGCTGGATGGGTCCGATGGCACGGCGTCAGGCCGCAGCGACGCGGCCTCGGCACCCGCGGCCGGCCCAACCGCTGAGCGGCGTCTGGTAAGCGTCCTCTTCGCCGATCTGGTCGGATTCACCACCATCTCGGAGTCCCGCGACGCCGAGGACGTTCGCGAGCTGCTGAACGGCTACTTCGAAACCTGCCGCGAGATCGTGGACCGCTACGGGGGCG
>JANMPX010000312.1:0-2170 GCA_031370085.1 Chloroflexota bacterium
GACCCGCGCCACACGCGAGGACGCGACGGGCTCCGGATCGCTGACGCGGCGGCCAGGCGGACCGCGTGTGTTCTCGAAATCCGGCGTGCTGGGCGACGCGACCGTCGCGACGCGCGCGCTCGGACAGGCGCTGGTCGAAACGCTGGTCGGGGCCGCGCTCGAAGACATCGAGGCCGTCAGAAACGCGCCGCTGCCGACGGCCAAAGCCGCGACGCCACCACCACCGCCGCCGCGCGTGCCGGCGCCACGGCCCACCGCCCAATCGGACGAGGAGATCATGGGCACCGGCTGCACGGGTGGTGAAGACCGCGCGATCCGCCGCCTGGCTCCGGCGTTCAGCGCGTATTGGAAAGAGATGAAGTTTGTCGAGATCGGTTCCATGTTCACGCCGCAGGGCGACATCCGCCATCCCGACGGAACGGTCGAGCGCACCCGGGAGGTCATCATGCAGAACCGGGCGGCGCTGTTTAGAAAGAAGGAATACCAGGGCTCGATCCACCCGTTGCAATTGAACGATATCCGTTGTCCCATTCAGGGTCTGGCGATCGCTGACGGTAAGTGGGAATTGCGACTGGCCGATCCACCCGGCGTGAAACCCTATGCGGGCTGGTGCACGCTGATCCTTCGCGGCTCTGGCGGCAGCTGGCAGATCGAGGCCTGGCGCTACACCGTCGACCCGCCGCCCAATACCACACCTGCGCCGACGATTCTCAAGAAACCAGGCTGGCCGGGAGGCCCGGGCATGGAATAAGAGGGCGGGATCCGTCTTGACCCTCGTTCCAGTCGTGGATAAGATGGCGGCCTCAAACGGGACTCCGATCGTTCTCCGAAAAATTCTCTGGGGCGAGGATGCGGCATCACAGTTCCATCACGGACTCCCGGCCGGGGCACTCGGCATCCAGCGCCCCGGAGCCCTGACCATTGGCCCAGATATTTCCCCCATGGTTGAACAAGCTCCCGATCGTGGCCGCCATCGCGGGCAGCCTCGGTCCGATGCTCGCGGTCGCGGGCGTCTGGTACTTCTTTTCGCCGTGGTACACAGACGTGGGCTACCAGCCCGTTCAACCCGTCCCGTACAGCCACAAGCTCCACGTCGGCGAGCTTGGTCTCGATTGCCGCTACTGTCACGCCTCGGTTGAGATTTCACCCGTGGCGAACGTTCCGCCGACGCGCACCTGCATGAACTGCCATGCGCTCGTGAAGAAGGACAGCGAGAAGCTGGCCCCGATTCGCGAGAGCGCCCAGAGCGGCCGGCCGATGCGCTGGATTCGCGTCCACAAGCTGCCCGACTTCGCCTATTTCGCCCACAACGCGCACGTGGCGGCCGGAATCGGCTGCGTCACCTGCCACGGCCGCATCGACGAGATGGAAACGGTCACGCAGATGGCGCCCCTCAGTATGAGCTGGTGCCTCGAGTGCCACCGCAACCCCGGTCCCAACCGGCGCCCGGTTTCAGAGGTCACCAACATGAAGTGGACCCCTCCCAGGGACGCCCAAACGCTCATGGCGCAGCTCGACCGCGAACGACCCGTCCATCCGCCGACTGACTGTTCGGGGTGCCACCGGTGAGTCGAACCTACTGGCGCAGTCTCGCGGAGATCGAGGATCGCCCCGAATATCGCACCGCTCTCGAGAACGAGTTCCTGGAGGAAGGCCCCTCGGAGCATCCCGACGGGATCACCCGGCGCGACATGATGATGCTCCTGGGCGCCTCGCTGTCGCTCGCGGGGCTCTCGGGGTGCCGGCGCCCCGTCGAAGAGATTGTCCCCTTTGTCACCGCTCCTGAGGACACGCTTCCCGGGATCCCCCGCTACTACGCGACGACCATGCCGTTCCGCCGGAGCGCCTACGGCCTGATCGTCGAGAGCCACGAAGGGCGGCCGACCAAGATCGAGGGAAACCCTTCGCACCCGTCGACCCTCGGGGCGTCGAGCTCCCTCGTCCAGGCGTCCGTGCTCGGCCTCTACGATCCCGACCGCTCGCAGTCGGTCACACTGCAGGGTACGCGGAAGTCCTGGAGCGATTTCGTGACGGCCTGGGGTCAGCTGTCCGAGGCTCATGCCTCGGATGGCGGCGCCGGCCTTGCGATCCTCTCCGAGTCCTTCTGCTCTCCCACCCTGGCGCGCCTGGCCTCCGAGCTGGGTGGCCGCTACCCCCGGTTGCAGTGGGC
>JANMPX010000313.1:0-8855 GCA_031370085.1 Chloroflexota bacterium
TGTTGAGCGGGGCTGATCGAGAGGGCGGATTCGACGGCCACCGGGTCCATCGGCCGGCCGAGGGCCAGGGTCACCGGGGCTCCCGAATCGATCCCGATCCCGACGCTCTCGGGCAGGATCGAACTGGGGGTGGGGAGGTTCAGGCCGAGGCCGGCCTGCACCGACGTGCCGGTTGAGGCGGCGACAACGACGGCCAGGCAGAGGGTGCCGACCAGCACATGGGTCACGCTGCGATGGCGACGCAGCTCAGTGCTGAACCTCGCGAACGGGGCGCGGAATCCCGCGCGAACGCTGCGAATTGAATGCAATAGACAAGACTCCAGTCACGGGCGGACCGACTCCCGGGCACGGGTTTCGGCTGCCGAGTGGCGGGGGCAGTATACCCGGCATCAGTCAATGTGGCGGTTCTGGCGGCCGATGCGACGCGCGGCAATGGTCGGATGGAACGTTGCGCCACCATAGGAATCGACCAGGCCGCGGGCCTCGAGCAGGGTCAAGGTACTTGCCAATGGACCGGTTCCCATGCCGGTCTTGTCCATCAGCTCCTCGATCGATCCGGCCCGCTGGAGCAGGCGGCCGAGGACCAGCCCTTCCGATTCCGAGAGGCTCGCCACGCTGACCGCGCGGCCATCGGCCACGGCGCCGATCTGATGCAGCAGCGAGGCCGACGAGGTGACCAGGCTGGCCAGGTGATCTGCGATCAGGCGGTTGCAGCCGCGCGATGCGACCGCGTCAATCGGCCCCGGCACGGCGAACAGGTCCCGACCGAAGTCGACCGCGGCGGCAGCGGTCAGCAGGGCGCCAGAGTGGTCCGGGGCCTCGATCACGACCACGGCACGCGCCAGTCCGGCGATGATCCGGTTGCGGCGGGCGAAATCGGGCCGTCCCGGCGCTTGGCCGGGCGCAAGCTCGGAGACGAGCCCCCCGCCAGTGGCGACGAGTCGGGCAGCAAGCTCGCGGTGCCGTGGCGGGTAGACCCGGTCGAGAGGCGATGGAAGCACGCCGACGCTGCGACCACCGGCATTCACTGCGGCCAACTGCGCGTCGCCGTCGATCCCCATGGCCAGGCCGCTGATCACGGTGACGCCTGCGCGGGCCAGCTCGTCGCCGATCTCGATGGCGCAGGCGCGCCCGTATCCCGTCGCGCGGCGCGTCCCGACCACGGCCACGCAGGTTCCCTCCAGGGCCATGGAATCGCCTGCCAGATAGAGGACCGGCGGGCGCGGGTCGATCGTGGTGAGCGCAGTCGGATAGCCGCGTTCGATGGCCGTCACGACCCGGCCGCCCGCCCGCAGAGTGGCCGACTCCACCGCGTGAGCGATCGAGATGGCGGTGCGGCGTCTGAGACGGGCAAGGCTCGCGGCCGCCCCTTCTGGGAGGCGGGGAAGCTCCCTGAGGAGCTCCTGACCCGCAGCCCAGGCGTTGCGGGCGCTGCCAAAGCGTCGCAGCAGGCAGGCGAAGCCAACAGGCCCGACGCCGGGTACCAGAGACAGGGCGATCCAGAACGGCCGGTCGTCATCCGCGTCGATGGTCGCGAGATCGACCGCTCCCCAGCCGCCACGCTCGATGGGGAGCGCCGCCAGCGTTGGGCGAATCGTGTGCCCGCGCGGTCCGGCCGTACCGACCCCGATCACGATGCCGGCCCCGGTCGATAGGCAAGCGCCTCATCGAGATGCTCGGGGCCGACCTGCTCCGCGGCGACCAGATCGGCGATCGTGCGGGCCACCCGTGCGGCACGGTGCAGGCGTCGCGGGGAGAGCCCAAAGCTGCGGCCCCGACTCGCGAGATGGGCCTGGGCCGATGCCGTGATGCCATGCGCCGGGTCGAACAGACGCGGCGACAGATCCGCGTTGGCCGTCCCCTGTCGCTCCAGCTGTCGGCGCCACGCCATCGCGATCCGCCGTGCCACGCTGGAGCTCGGCTCTGAAACTGCGCCGTGGCGACCGTTGGCCGGCTCCCCCATGCTGACCCAGAGGTCGATCCGGTCGCGCATGGGGCCGGAGAGTCGAGCGGCGTAGCGCCGCGCCAACGCGTCGTCGCAGGTGCAGGCGCGCCGCCGGGTTCCGCGCCACCCACAGGGGCACGGATTAAAGGCCGCCAGCAGGGAGAAGCTTGCCGGCAGCGACAGTGCGCCATCGACCCGCGCGATCGTGACGCTCCCCGCCTCCATCGGCTGGCGCAACGCCTCCAGGGCGTCGCTGCGGAATTGGAGCGTCTCATCAAGCATCAGGACGCCGCGGTGCGCCAACGACGCCTCGCCCGGGCGGACGCGCGGCCCCCCGCCGATGAGCGCCTGGGTGGAGATGGTGTGGTGCGGCGCGCGGAATGGCCGCGACCGCAGGAGCGGGGCGCGGCGGTCGAGGAGACCCGCCACCGAATAGATGCGGCTTACCTCGATCGCCTCTTCGTCGTCAAGCGGCGGGAGCAGGCCGGCCGCGCATTGCAGCAGAAGGGTCTTTCCGATTCCGGGCGGACCGCTCAATGCCAGGTTGTGGCGTCCGGCCAGGGCGATCTCCAGCGCGCGCCGGGCAAGTGGCTGACCGCGAAGATCGGCCAGGTCGGGGCCGTCGAAAGCGCGAGCGTCGGTGACCAGCGGCGACCCGCTGAACGCGGGGATCTCGCGGACGCCAGCCAGCTGCGCGACCGCCTCGGCGAGGGTGACCGCGCCGCGGATGCACAGGCCCGCCACGATCGATGCCTCCGCAGCGGCACTGGCAGCCAGCACCAGGTCGGACGCCCCGGCGTCGCGGGTCGCCGCCGCCAGGGCCATCACGCCGGGAACCGGGCGCAGCGCTCCATCCAGCGCCAGCTCCCCCACCAGACCGGTCCACGCCAGTCGAGCGCTATCGCGCAGCTGCCCCGAAGCGGCGAGGATGCCGACCGCGATGGCGAGGTCATAGCCGGTGCCATCCTTCGGCAGGTCGGCCGGCGACAGGTTGACCGTGATGCGACGAGCCGGCAGCTCGAATCCGCTGTTGCGCATGGCGCTGCGCACGCGTTCGCGGGCCTCCTGGACCTGGCTCCCGGCCAGTCCAACGATCGTCAGCGCCGGCAGGCCGAAGGCCACGTCGACCTCCACCCGAACGGGCACGCCGTCGACCCCCACGATCGACGCGCATAGCGTCTCGGCGAGCACCACGGCACCTCGACCCGGGAGGCGACGGATTCTCCGGCCGCGCATGAGCCGATGCGAGGGCCGGTCGCCCACCTGCTCGCCTCCCGACTCCGGCGGCGACCGGCAGGCCGAGGCTAGGGCCGCAGGCTTATCGGGCGGTTAGCCGCGGCTTACGGCGCGGGAGCGGGCAGCGCCAGACGCCGCCAGGGTCGATTTGTCGACCTCCTGCGCGAAGGCGGTGACACTCTTGGAGAGTGGCGCATCGGGCCGGCTGAGCATGAACGGCGCTCCGGAGTTGAGCGCGCCGATGGCGCCGCGGTACTCGTTGATGACCTGGTAGTCGACCTTGCGCCCCAGCGCCTCTTCGGCGTTCGACACGTTGATGCCGGTATACGCATTCGATCGGTTCAGGACCAGCTGCACCTTGTCCTTCTGGTAGCCGAGGCTGTCCATCGTCTCGAGCACGAGACGCACGTTCTTCAGGCACGAGAGGTCCGCGGTCATCACCACGAAGATCACATCGGCCTCGTCAAACAGCTGGAGGTTGAAGTCGTCGATCACCTTCGACATGTCGACCAGGGTGTAGTCGAAGGACTGCCGCGCGAGCTTGAGGATGTTGCTCAGCGCTGCGGGCGAGTTGCGTTGCTTTTCGACCACGATGTCGGCGGCGGCCGGATTCGGCGGAGCCAGCAGCAGCTCGATCCCGGAGTCGTGCTGGACCATCAGCCTGCGCAGCAGGTCGGCGTCGAGGTCCGGCTCGCTGATGGCATCCACGATCGACGAGTTGTCGAGTCCCAGGTCCAGGAAGACGCGCAGGTCGCCGAACTGCAGGTTCGCGTCGATGAGCGCCGTGCGGCGGTGCAGGACGCGTGCCAGCGCGATCGCCGTGTTGATGGCGATGGTCGTCGTTCCGACGCCCCCCTTGGCCGGGTAGAAGACCCCAAGCCGGCCGAGGGGGCCGGCCCCCTTGCCGCTGGCCAATCCCGCCCCACCGCGCGCCAGGAGCGCTTTGATGCGCGCCATCAGCTCGGCGGGGTTGAATGGCTTGACGATGTCGTCGTCGGCTCCGGCGCGCAGCCCCTTGACCCGCTGCTGCACGGTCGCCTCGGAGGTGAGCAGGATGATCGGCACCCGGTGACCCTTCTCGGCGGCGCGAATCTGGGTGGTCGCCGCGTAGCCGTCCAGGCGTGGCATCGCCACGTCCATCAGCACCAGGTCAGGTTGGGCCTTTGCGGTCATCTCGACGCCCGAGGCGCCATCCGACGCGACGATCACCTCGTAACCCTCCTGCTTGAGGGCAAAGACGAGGACGCGCTGGATGTTCAGGTCGTCGTCGACAACCAGGACCTTGGTGGCAGCCATGCAGAACTCCGGGCAGGTTGGAGGATCGGGCCGATTATAGGGGCGGCCCGGGTTCGGAGGGGTGGTCGAGGTGGCGCTCCAGGAAGTCCAGCACCCGTCGCTCGTACGCATCCCGTCCCACCGCGTGGGCGTCGGAGTGACCGGCCCCCGGAACCGAGTACAGCTCCTTGGGCTCGCGCGCGGCATCGAACAGCTGGCGTGCCTGCGTGGCACTCACCAGCTGATCCTCTTCCGGCGAGATGAGCAGCAGGCCGCGCGGCGAGAGCTGCCCCACTCGCCCGATCGGCGAGCCGAGACGCACTCCTGCCCGCAGGTTGGCGGCGGCCAGTGCGAGCCGCGATCCCAGCTCCGCCAGCGGGAAGCCGATCTCCCGCATCCGGTTGCGGATCGGGTGATGCAGCTCGGCATAGGCGGCATCGGCCACCACGGCGGCGACCGGCAGGTCCGGGGCGGCCATGATCGCCACCGATCCGCCCATGCTGATCCCCATCAGGGCGATCGGTCCGAGGCCGCGCCCCTCGAGGAAGCGGACGGCGGCGGCCACGTCCCGCTGCTCGAGCGTGCCCAGCGTGATCGGCGCGTCGTCGGACAGCCCGTGCCCGCGGAAATCGAACTGGAGCACGTGGTAGCGCCGCTGGAGCCACGGAACGAAGGCGACCAGCCACGGCAGCCGATGCCAGCTGTAGCCGTGCAGCAGGATCACCGCGGCGGTCGTCTCGCGTCCGGCGGGCATCAGCCAGCCGGCGAGCGTCACGCCATCATCGGTCGCAAAACGGACGTCCTCGAAGGCAAGGCCCAGGTCGGCGGGCGTGGCTGGCTCGCCGTCGACCGGCGTGAACGGGCGGCGCCCGGGGCGCACGATCCGCCGCGAGCCCTCCACCGTCACCCAGCCCAGGTACGCCACCGTGGCGGCGCCCAGCAGCAGACCGATCCAGCCGGCCAGTCCGCGCCCTCGGTTCGCCCTCCTGGTCATGTTCGTGGCGAGGGCGTCAGCCCTTCGGTGCTCGAGCCCCGGACTCGCCCAGCTCGCGGGCCGCACGCATGACGCCGCCCAGCGGGCGGGTCAGCTCGGCGAGCTCCATCGGCACGATCCACTTGGTCGAGGCCCCGGCCGCCAGCGCCTTGAGCGCCTCGAGGTATTGCAGGGTCATCGTCTTGTCGTCGACCCCCTTGGCGGCACCGAAGATCGTCTTCAGCGCGTTGCTGAAGCCCTCGGCGCGCAGGACCTGCGCCTGCCGCTCGCCCTCGGCGCGCAGGATGGCGCTCTGCTTGTCGCCCTCGGCGACGTTGATGGTCGCCTGGCGCGTCCCCTCGGACTCGGTGATGTTGGCGCGCCGGTTGCGCTCGGCGCTCATCTGCCGGTTCATCGCCTCCTGGATGTCCCGCGGCGGCACGATCTCCCTGATCTCGACGTTGGTGATCTTGACGCCCCAGCGATGGGTCACCTCGTCCAGCTTCGAGCGCAGGACGTTGTTGATCTCCTCGCGCTTGGCCAGCACGTCATCGAGCGGGATGTCACCGATCACCGCGCGCAGGGTGGTGGCCGCCAGGGCCTGACTGGCACCGGTGAAGTCGACCACCGCGGTCACCGTCTCGACCGGGTCGAAGACCTTGGAATAGACCAGGAAGTCGATGCTGATCGGCGCATTGTCCTTGGTGATGCAGGTCTGCTGCGGCACCTCGAGGAAGCGCTCCCGCAGGTCGACCTTGACGGCCTGCTGGATGAACGGGATGAGCAGCACCAGGCCGGGTCCGCGGCCGCCCTGCAGGCGACCCAGGAAGAAGACAACCAGGCGCTCGTACTCGCGGATGATGTGGACGACGTTCGACACCACAGCGAGCACGATCGCCAGCCCAACCAGCAGGATCACCAGACCGATCACGTCGCCAGGCATCGAGGTACCCCTTCTCCGGCAGGGCCGGCACGATCATGCGTTTCGATCAGCATAGGCTCCTCGCCCCTCGAAGACCACCTTGACGGCCTGGCGGCCGCCACGCCCCAGCGCCGTGCCGATCGCCTCGCGCCAGCGATCCAATGGATACCGATGCGTCACCAGCTCCGCCAGCGGCAGCTCCGGATGCTCCCCGATCAGCCGCAGCAGGTGCTCGAAGGTGTGCGGCTCGCCCTCGACCGATGGCTCGCGCCCGTAGCAGTAGCTGCCGATGATGCGCAGCTCGCGCGTCCAGGCCAAGGTCAAATCGAGCCGATCGATCTCGAACGCGCTGCCGATCAGGACGATCCGGCCGCGCGGCCCCGCAACTCGCATGGCCGCCTCCAGACTGGAGCGCGACCCGACGCAGTCATACACCCGCTCGAAGCCGCCGCTCAGCACTGGGGCTCCGACCAGCGGCCGAAAGGCCCGCGCCCCGACCACCTCGAGCGCCGCCCGGATCGGGCCATCGCCCTGTCGGTCGATGATCGTGCGCGTCGCACCCAGCCGCCCGGCCATGGCCGCCTGGAACGCGTGGCGAACGACCGACGTGATGTCTCCGGCGAACCCGGTGAGGCGCAGCGCAGCGACCGTGCCCAGCCCGATCGTCCCGCCGCCGATCACCAGGACCCGCTCCCCGTCCTGCGGTGGATCGGCCAATACCGCGTGCAGGGCGATGCTGAGTGGCTCGACCAGCACGGCCACCTCGTCGGGAAGCTCGGCGGGGAGCGGGTGCAGCTGCGAGCGGTGCACCAGCATCTCGTCGGACCAGCCGCCGGGCAGGTCGCGACAGTAGCCGGTCATCATCCCCGGCGACAGCTCACCGTCGGCAGCGCGCTGGCAGAGGGCGTAGCGGCCCGCGAGACAGGATGGACACGCCTCCAGGCCGCGGACCGCGCAGGAGATCACTGGATCCACTACCACCCGCTGACCGGGCGCCAGCCCCATGTCCGTGCCCACCTCGGCGATCACTCCGACCACCTCGTGGCCAAGCACGGCCGGGAACGAGGCGAACGGCGACAGGACGCCGCTGGCCTTGCCCGTCAGCAGCGCGAGGTCGCTGCCGCAGATCCCCGACAGCAACGGGGTGACGCGCGCCCAGCCGGCCCCCGGCAGAGGCAGCTCGGGGCGGGTGGCAAGGGCCAACCAGGGCATCTGACCGGTGAGCCGCGGCAGCCGCGGGCCGATGAGCGCCAGCGCACGCTGGTTCAGCGACGACGCCCCCAGCCGCAGGCCAAGGCCACGGAACGTGGCCACGCTCAGCTCATCGGGACGCGGCGCACGATCTGTGCGCCGACGCGCTCCAGGATCTCGTCCAGGCTCTCCCCGGTGATGGTCAGTCCGTGGTTCTTGAGGCCGATCACCGCGTGCCCCGGATCGGGGGCATGCCGCACCAGCTCGGCGACCTCGGTGGCCAGCTCCTGGGTGCCGCACGGGTAGACCGCCTCGGTGGAGGTGGCGCCGGCGACCCAGCCATGCACGTGCAGGATCGCGCCGACCTCGGGGTGCTCGCGGTAGATGGTCAGGTGCTCGATGGCGTCCACCGAGACGCGTCGCGGCTTGACTCCGGGTGGCACCGACAGCTGGATCACCCCCCGAACGGCATCGAAGCCGGTCACCAGCAGGATCTCGCGCCCGATCTCCTGCAGGTGGCTCTTGTCGACCCCGCTGGCGCTCATCCAGAAGGTATCGCCCTCGTGCCGGGCGCTGGCGTTGCCGTAGCTCAGGCCGCCGATCCCGAACAGGCGCTGCACGTGCCGGAGCTCGTCGGGAGAGAGCAGCTCCTCGATCGGCCACGGGGCGGGCAGCAGGTCCAGCTCGGCGAGGCGCACCCCGGCCCTTGACAGTGCCCGGGTCTGCTCGTTGCCCTTCCACAGCGCGCGTGGCAGATCGGGCACGAACTGGTTGTCGATCACCAGGCGCGACTCTGCCAGCGGCACCAGCCGGTCGACGACGTGGGCAAAGAAGGCGGAGTCGTCGCGCTCGTGGGCGATGCGGTGGAAGCCCTGCTCCATGGTGATCAGGTACGCCTCCGGCCCGTGGCCGTTGTTGGCGATCGGGATGAACACGTTCGACAGTGAGCGCACCAGGAGCGGGTAGCCGGCCTGCAGCATGTCATCGGGGCGGTCCGGCACCTCCGCCACGCCCACCACGAAGATCTCCTGGGAGCGTCGTCGGAAGCTGCGCGGCGCCAGCGCGTCCACGGCGTGGATCACGACCCGCACATGGGGATCGAGGGCTGCGTCGCGCTGATCCTCGTGCTGGACCGGGTAGCCACGTGCGCCGAGCTCGGTGGAGATGCCATGCAGGAACCAGGCGATCAGCGGTCCGCCGGCCCCTTCGACGATCGCCACCCCGTTCGGTCGCGGCGCGACCACGGCGGCGCGAGAGGCGCGCTCGACCAGCACTCCGTCAGCCACTGCCATCCTCCGGCTCGACGATCAGCT
>JANMPX010000007.1:0-1694 GCA_031370085.1 Chloroflexota bacterium
ATCGTCTCTTGATCCTGGGTCAGCAGCAGCGCCGCACGCTTCGTCCTTCCCGCCATGATCGCCTCCATCGAGCGTGGACCGAACATCATGGCGAGTATAGTCTAAGTTGTAAGCGTATTGGTGGAACGCGCTACTAGTCGAGGGCTTACCCTCGTAGTGTCAGGGCAGGACCTGCGAGGCTGCCTGACGGCAACGGTACAGAAGGGGCTGACCTCGTTGCCTGCTGCCGCGGAGCGGACGGCGGCCGAGCATGGCGACGACCCAAGGTCGAACGCAAGATCGGCCACCTCATGCGCCGCCGCCTCGGCGGCCTGCGGGCCCGCGTCCGCGGCCGGGCCAGGGTTGGCGCGACTTCGCCCTCTTCGCCGCCGCGGTCAACCTCGCCCGTCTCGCCGTGCTCGGCCTTGTTCGCTCCGGCGGAACGTGGGCGGTGCGGACGACCTGAGCGAGGCGGCGGGGGCATCGGGATGACTGTCCGGAGCGGCCGAACGGTCGCCCAGCACCGATCCCCTGGCGGTCAGCCACAGGGGACGTTGGAAACCAACCGATCTGGAGGCCCGGGCCAGCCGCGCCGCTCGCCGGGCTGTTCAGGAGGCCCGTTTCACACCAGCCACCTAGTACTACAACGCCGGTTGATCTGGCCAAGGATGTTCCCGTAACCACCGCTTCCTGTGGCTGGCCCTGGCGGCGGCCCTGCGCCGTTGCTGGTTCACGTACCAGGCGATCGCCGCGGCGGCGCTCCAGCGCTCCCATGGAGCACCACCTCAAGCCGTTGGCGCACCTCCGGCACCGACGCCGGCGCGCCTCTTTTCCCCATTCGTGCTGGACCGACTTCAGGAAGGCGAGCGCCCATCAGGGACAGCGTGATGTGGTGGTACCAGCCCCGGTGCTTGGTGACCTCACAGTGATCGAGGCCGACCTCGCCCTTGGCCAGTTCGAAGTCCTCCTCGATCGTCGGGCGCAGGCAGCCCACCCAGGCCAGCTCCGCCAGCGCGATCGTCGAGGGTGCGTTACTGAGGTAGCACTTGATGTCGGACCCCGGATCGGATCCCACCGGGCGGCGGGCCAGCAGCCAACCCTCGGGCCCCGGCTCGCGATGGATCTTCTCGATCACGCGCAGACGCGCGAACTCGTACTCGCGCGGACCCTTCTCGCCCTCCGTGACGCGATGCCGGATCCAGTCACCTGCCGGCAGCGACCGCACGATCTCGTCGGCCGTTCGGGCGAGGACCGAGTCAGGCCGAGGCCGGGCCCGGGTCCGTGGCCGCCCCTTGCGACCCGAGGGCGGCGGCGTGAGCCAGCCCGGGTCCGCGGTCCACACCTGGGCGTCCCGGCTGACCTCGAAGCGGTACCATCGGCCATGCTCGGTCACCAGCCGTCGCAGGTCGTGGCTGTCCCCTTAGGCGGCGTCCGCGGTCACCCACTGATAGGGCAGATGGCCTCGCTCGGCCGCGCACCCGAGCATCTCGCCGGCCAGCTCCAGCTTGGTCCGAAAACCGATCTCGGGAGGTACCGCCGCGCGCGGTGAGCGCCGCTTCGCAGGACCCGTGAGCCAGCCCTCGGTGAGGTACAGCCGCCGATCGATGAGGGTGTGGCCGTGGCGGCTGGCATAGCCCAGGAACACGCCGACCTGACAGTTGTCGACCCGCCCGAGGGTGCCCGAGTACTGGCGGCCCACGCCGGCCGAGTGGATC
>JANMPX010000043.1:0-3318 GCA_031370085.1 Chloroflexota bacterium
CTCGTCTACCTAGCCCTGCCTCCCACGCAATGGTGGGAGAACATCGTCACCACCTGTTCGAACACAATGGTCTTCTTCGCATCCCCAGAGCATCGAGACGCTTCGCCCCTGCGCGCGCCCACCAACGCCGCAGCGTCGCTGACGCCGGACCAGGTCCATGCCCTGAGCGGACCGATCTACACGGGGAAGTTCGCCCTCGACTATGCGCGGCCCTCCAGGGAGGAGCTGCTCGCCCACTTCGCCGCCATCGGTCTCACCGGCGACTACTGGAAGCTGTAGGCACCACCAGCCCTGCGCACGCGTGGTTCCTGGTTCCTGAACCTCGCCTCGATCCTCACCCTCAAGCTGGCGCACGGGCTGCAGTTCCGACCGGCCGAAGTGCTCAGCTGGACGCCAGCCTGACCTTCCGCTTCTGTTGAATCACGCGATCGGCGATGAACCAGGCGGCCCACCCGAGTCCGGGCAACCCCCATGCAACTCCAACCTTGATGAGCCCAGGGAGTCCGAGAGGGGTGAGCACACTGACGGTCATGGTGCCCAGGCCCAGCGCCACGAGCAGCGCGCTGAGTGCCCGACGGTGGGGCCGGATCAGCCAACCAACGCTCAGAATCCAGACTCCGAGTGTGATCACGTCGAGGGTCTGCCACAGCCCAAGGAACACAATGTTGCGGAGGGTCTCGAACGAGCTGAGGATCGCGACGCGCTCTGACGGCCCCGCGGTCGCGTAGGCCTCGATCAGCGGCGGGCCGCTGGAAGCCAGGATAGCAGCGCCAGCAGCCCCGACAAAGATGTAGGCGAAGGCTCCCAGCGCACCGAGGTCGGCAAGCCAAGGCTTGCGCGGCCGGAGCCTGACGTTGAGGTACAGGGCGAGGGGCACGAGCAGGAGGTACGAGTAAAACATGTCACCGATCGCACCCCAACGAAAGAGCGCCGCCGCCGTGGGCCCGCCATCGATGATGCCGCTCGGATTGCCGGAAATCGCCGCCTCGAGATCCCAGCCAAAGGCCGCGATGAAGGCGATGCTCGCCGGCACCGCGACCACCCCCGCCAGCAGGACCCCGACGATCGCCGGACGGCGGAGCCCAAGCTCATCCGTATCTCCGTTCCCGTGATTTGGTGCGGCCATCGGGCGATCCTACTCCTGCCGCCCGGCCTAGGGCCGTATCCCAGCCTTCAATTTGCCACCCATCATCTCCGGATAGCGTCAGGCCGTGCGTCTGGCGTCATTCACGCACACTCGCGGAACCCAAGCCCCCATCCCGATCCGGCTGCAGCACGCGAATGCGAACCAGATCGTTAACCAGGCTCTCAGTCGCCTCGATCTCGTGGGCCAGCTGCTCCAGGTCGAGGTCTGGGATACCCGCCTACTGGCCGCGCAGCTCGACGCCGATCACAATCAGATCGGTCTGGCCGGTGTTCTCCAGGGTGTGCGCCGGTGTGCCATCCGACCAGAGAACGCGAGGCCACTCGAAGGGCGGATCGGCCTTTCGGGTGTCGAGCATGACCGACCCGGATGGGTCCCGACGCACGAAATGCGACCCCGAGATCACGTACAGGACGCTCGGCGCGAGGTGGGTGTGCACCGCGGTGATCTCCCCGACCGGGACCGAGGTCTCGACAACCCGCACCCGGTCGTTCTCGAAGATGACCCGATGATGCTGCGACGCGGCCACCACGCCATCAAGGTCGTCCGAAGGATCCACTCGTCTACTCCGCCCTGGCCCGGCGGCCGAGCCGGCGCGCCATCAGGAACGCCCAGATCGGAAGAATGATCTCGTAGCCGATCCCGCCCACGTACGTGAGCGGATGGTTCTGGCCCCCCAGCAGCAGGCCGATGGCGAGGACCACGAATCCGATCCCGGTGGCCACCCCGAGCCATCGGACCCGGTTGAGCCACGCTCCGGCCAGCAGGTTGGCTCCGGCGATCCACAGGCCGATGACGATCTGCGCCGCAACCTCGACGGCAAAGGCGCCCCTGGCGCCGGCGTTGTAGGCGAACGTCACGACGCCCAGGATCATCAGTCCCTGGACGACGCACCAGGCCACCACCGCAATCCACCCGCTGGCCTGGGCCGCCTGAGCCAGGGGCGTGGGCGTCCAGCCGCCCAGCTCGTAGAACGCCAGCATCAGCGGGGCGATGGCCAGGGTCATGACCAGCAGAGACAGATCGTTGATCGTCCCCCACGGCTGGCCGATCCAGAAGAAGAGGCCGATCGTCACCAGCCCCACGGCGGCCGCGCCTGCCACGACATAGGCGGCCAACGAGGCTGTGGAAACGATCCGCTGCGTGCGGCTGGGTCTGGGTTTCGAGAGCTCGGTCTGCGACATGGGTCTCCCCGTTCGACTGCAGGAGTGAATCCTACCGTTGCCGGTTCCCCTGCCGATGATGCTCGCCTACACTTCGCCGATGCCGACCTGCGCATCCTGCAGCGCGAGCAACGCCGACGATTCGCAGTTCTGCGCCAGGTGCGGGTCCGCTCTTGACGCGTCTCCCGTCGCCCAGCGCGAGATCCGCAAGACGGTCACCGTCGTCTTCACCGATGTCACCGGTTCGACCGCCATGGGCGAACGCCTCGATCCCGAGTCCCTGCGGCGGGTGATGAGCCGATATTTCGTGACCATGCGCGAGGTCCTGGAGCGGCACGGCGGGACCGTCGAGAAGTTCATCGGGGACGCGATCGTCGCAGTTTTCGGAGTCCCCTCACTCCACGAGGATGACGCGCTCCGCGCGGTGCGAGCGGCGGCAGACATGCGGGCAGCTCTCGCGTCGTTGAACGAAGAGCTGTTGGCGGAGTGGGGCGTCACCATCGCCGTCCGCACGGGGGTCAACAGTGGGGAGGTGGTGGCGGGTGACCCGGTAGCGGGTGAGGCCCTGGTCATCGGCGATGCAGTGAACGTGGCGGCTCGCCTTGAGCAGGCCGCGGCCCCTGGCGAGATCCTCCTGGGCGGAGCCACTCACCGCCTCGTTCGCAATGCCGTGGTGGTCGAGCCGGTCGAGGCATTGCTGCTCAAGGGCAAGGCCGATCCCACCTCCGCCGTCCGCCTCCTGCGCGTGCTCGAGGGCGTTGAATCGTTCGCGCGCCGGCTCGACTCTCCGATGGTCGGTCGCGATCGGCAGCTCGATTCTCTTCGCCGAGCGTTCGATGGTGTGACGGCCGACCGTGCCTGCCATCTGTTCACCATCCTGGGCACCGCTGGCGTCGGGAAGTCGCGCCTCGTCGAGGAGTTCATCAAGGACGTCGCGGGTCGGGCGGTCGTGCTCCGCGGCCGCTGCCTCTCGTACGGACGTGGCATCACCTTCTGGCCGGTCGCCGAGGT
>JANMPX010000114.1:0-10270 GCA_031370085.1 Chloroflexota bacterium
CGTGTTTCCCGGGCGAGGCGCCGGGGCGCGATCAGTGCGCGGCGGTCGCCGCACCGGCCTTGGTTTGGCCGATGTTGTCGATGTCGTTGGTGACGCGGCTGAGCGTGTCCCCGCGGGCGTGGCTGTCGAAGTATTTCAGCGGCAGCCGGCCGATCTTCTCGTCCACGTCACGGCGCAGGCGGTAGACGGTCCGCTGCGTGACCCCGGCCATGATGAAGGCCTGGCCCCAGGCGAACACCGAGCTCACCAGATAGATGCCGGCCATGATCCACAGGATCAGGGCCAAAGCACCGAAGTCGATGCCCACGCCAGGGGTGAGGTGCATGCCAGAGATGAGGTCCGCGAACTGGCCCTGGTGGGTGGCGCGCAGCTGGGCCTCCACCTGGGCCTGGGTTAGTCCCGACTGCAGGTGCTTGCCGATGAAGCCCTCGAAGATGATGTTGGTGGCGTTGCCCAGGATGCGGGGGCCCAAGACCGAGGTGCTGACGCTCACCACGGCCAGCGCGATGACGATCCCGACGCGCGACGCCTCCGGGCGCAGCCGGCCGAGCAGGCGCACGAACGAGGCCCGGAAGTCCTTGGGCTTCTCAATCGGCACGCCCATCATGCCGCCCTGCCAGCGGTTGCGACCCGTCGGGCCGGGGCGACCGGGACCGCCAGTCTCGCCGGGGGGTCCCCCTGCACCAGGTCGCCCGCTCATGCGGCCTCCGCCTCCGCCGCGGTGAGCTGCGAGAAGACGATCTCGCGATACGTCTCACAGGTCTTCATCAGCTCCGCGTGTTGACCGATGCCGACGATGCGACCCTCGTCCATGACCAGGATCTGATCCGCCTTCATGATGGTGCCCACTCGCTGGGCAACGACGAGCACCGTGGCCGACGCGAGCTCCTGTCCGAGGGCCGCGCGCAGCAGCGCGTCGGTCCGGAAGTCGAGGGCGGAGAAGGTGTCGTCGAAGATGTTGACCGGGGCACGCTTGACGAGCGCCCGGGCAATGGCCAGGCGCTGGCGCTGGCCGCCAGAGACATTGGTGCCGCCCTGCGCGATGGTCGCCTCCAGCTCACCCTCCATCTCCCCCACGAACTCGCGGCCCTGCGCGATCTCGAGCGCGTGCCAGAGTGCCTCGTCGTCAGCCGATTCGTCGCCGTAGCGCAGGTTGCTGGCAATCGTGCCGCTGAAGAGGAAGGCGCGCTGGGGCACGAACCCGACGCGCTGCCACAGGTCCGTCCGGGCCATCTGCCGCACGTCCACGCCATCGACCAGCACGACCCCGCCGGTCACGTCGTAGAACCGTGGGATGAGGTTGATCAACGTCGTCTTGCCACTGCCCGTGGACCCGACGATGGCGGTTGTCTCGCCGGGTCGCGCAGTGAAGGAGATGTCGTGCAGCACCGGGTGCTCCGCACCCGGGTAGCGGAACTCGACCTTCCGAAACTCGACCGTGCCCACGATCGTGGGAGGGGCCGCGGGTCCGTACCCATCGGTGTGGGCGGGCACGACAGCAGGCATGACCACCGGTATCTCCGGGTCACGAATGCTCGGCTCGGTGGTCAGCACCACCTGGATGCGGTCCGCCGAGACGGAGGCACGCGGCACCAGGATGAACATGAAGACGGCCATCAGGACGGCCATCAGGATCTGCATCAGATACGCCATGAAGGCCGTCAAGTTGCCGATCGGCATGCCGCCGCTGTCGATGCGCATGCTGCCGAACCACATGACCGCGACCAGGGAAAGGTTGAGGATGGCCATCATGGTGGGGATGGTCACCGCGAACAGCCGATTGACGTGGATCGAGGTGTCAAAGAGGTCCTCGTTGGCGACCCCGAAGCGCTCCTCCTCGTGGCGCGTGCGCACGAAGGCACGGATGACGCGCACGCCCGCCAGGGATTCGCGCATGACCTGGTTGATGCGGTCCAGCCTCACCTGCATCTGGCGGAAGAGCGGGATGGCGCGTCGCATGACCAGGCCGATGACGAGGGCCATCAACGGCAGGATGACCACCAGCAGCCCGGAGAGCGGCACGTCCTCGCGAAGGGCCATGATGACCCCGCCGATGCCGGTGATAGGCGCCAGGATCATGATCGTCAGGGCCATGAAGACGACCATCTGAACCTGCTGCACGTCGTTCGTGTTGCGGGTGATGAGCGACGCGCTGCCGAAGTGGTTGATCTCCGGTTGGGAGAAGCTGGCTACCCGCTTGAAGATCGCGCCGCGCACGTCACGCCCGAAGGACATGGCCACCCGCGAGCCGAAGTAGACGGCCACCACGGCGCACACACCGAGCAGCAAGGTCACCGCCAGCATGAAGCCGCCGGTGCGCAGGATGTAGCCGTTGTCCCCCGGGACGACGCCGTTGTTGATGATGTCAGCGTTGAGGCTGGGCAGGTACAGGCTGGCGATGACCTGGACGAGCAGCAGCGCCATGACCAGGATCAGCTGTTTCCAGTAGGGGCGCAGGCCGCTGCGCAGGAGCGCGATCACGCGCGCAGCGTGCCTGCTTCGCTACGGGGTCGTCAAGCGACGCTCAGACGGCCGGCCCGCCGGCCGGCGGCTCCTGCTCTGGCGCGGCCGAATCGGTCTCCAGCAGGTCATCGAAGAGGGCGCGGTAGTGCACCATTGCCTGGCGCAGGTCCTCCGTCTCGACGCCAGCGGTTGCGTGGCGCTCGGCGATGGTGTGTGCCGCGCGGTACTCCTCGACCACGTGCGGGTGATCGACCGAGACGTCCGCCGTCCGCTGCTCGAAGTCGACCATCGGATAGCCGCGCGCCAGCATGACTTCCTGCACCAGCATGTCGGCCTGAGAGATGGCCCCTGGCGGGTCGTCGACGAACTGGGCCTGACTCTCCTTCCAGCGCGCGAGGTACCGATCGCGCTCGTCGGTCGACAGCGCCCGGATCTCGAAACCCTTGACCCGCTCCCGGCGGGCATCGAGATCACGCTCTGCCGCGCGTTGATCTCCTGCTGAATCGACCGTCCGCTGATACTCGGGTCCGTACTGCTTTGTCAGCCTATCGGTCCGCTGCCGTTGGACCGCAATCCAGGCGATGGCCACCGCCCCAAGGACCGCCACAACGATGACGGCGATCTGCCACGTTTCCATGGTTCCTCCTTACCAGCTGGGCGAGCCCGCTCAACGATCAACTTCGCGACGGATCGTGTCCCTGGCTTTGCCGACCGCCTTTTCGAGTTTGCCCTTGACCTGGTCGAGCTTGCCTGAAACCTCGGTCGAGCGATCACCGGTGACCTTGCCGACCTTCTCCTTGATGACGCCTTTGGTCTCGTCCAGCTGACCTCGGGTTCGATCGTCTGCCACTTCGTTCACCTCCGGCTATTGCGCGAGATGGCGCCAGTCGAGCATAGACCCGATGACCTACCGTCGATGCGTGGGATTCTCAGGCCGGATTCGGCACGCGTCCGTCCGGGACAAGCGGCAGCGACCGGAGCCGAACCCCGGATGCAGCGAAGATCGCGTTGGCGATGGCCGGCGCCAGGGCCACGATGGGCGTCTCGCCCGCGCCGGCCGAGGGGAGGTCGGGTCGGTTCAGCAGCACCACCTCGATCGGCGGGAGGTCGTGGAAGCGCGGCACCGGGTACTCCGACTGTGCGGCGTTGGCGACCCGGCCATCGGCGAAGTGGATTGCCTCGAAGAGCGCACCGCCCAGCCCCATGACCAGCGCGCCCTCGACCTGGTTGGCAAGGTTGTCCGGATCCAGGATGGCGCCGCAGTCGAACGCGGTTACGATCCGGAGGATCTCCAGCGGATCGCCGGGCGCCGCGCGCACCTCGACGCACGTCGCCACGCGCGAGTCCTTCTCCACGCTGCACGCGATCCCCATGCCCTGGCCAGCGGCATCGGCGTGGACATCACGCCTCCATCCGGCCCGCTCGACCGCCGCCTGGAGCACCGCCGCCAGGCGGTCATCGGTCAGGTGGCGCAGCCGCCATTCGAGGGGGTCGACACCCAGCCGATGCGCTAGCTCATCCACGTGGGATTCCCGGGCAAACGTGTTCGCCGTCGCGGAGAGGGCGCGGTACGAGCCCTGCCGAAGCGGAGAATCCGCCGGCTGGTACGTGATGCGGCGGTTCGAAACGCGGTACGGAGGCTCGATCGCGCGGGCGCCGGAGTTCAGGTTGGTGAACTCCCAGGCCGTGAGCGTCCCGTCCGTTCGAGCGCCGCTGCGGATGTCGATGACCGCCGCCGGCCGGAAGTAGCCCCACGTCGTCTCTTCCTCGCGGGTCCAGCGCACCTTCACCGGGCGTCCGGCGACGCGGGCCAGGCGTGCGGCCTCCAGGGCGCAGTCCCCGGTGTGCTTGCCGCCGTAGGCGCTGCCCGTTGGCGGCACGATCACCCGCACCATCTCCTCGCCGATGCCGAAGGCCTCTGCCAGCTCCTCGCGCACGCCGAACGGACGCTGGGTCCCGGTCCAGACCGTCAGCCGGCCATCGGCCCAATGCGCCAGCGCGGCGCGAGTCTCGAGCGGCTGATGCGCGAGGTAGGCGGTGGTGTAGGCGGCGTCCAGCCGGACGGGAGCCGATGCCAGCGCGCGATCCACGTCGCCGGTCTCATCGTGGAACCCACCGTCCCACCCCTCCACCGTGATCGGATGGGCACGCAGGTGGCTCACGAGGTCCGCGTTGCCCGGCTGGCCGACAAGGTCCCACTCCGCATGGATTCGGGTCACCGCGTCTGCCGCAACGAGCGGGTCGGGTGCGACGACGCCGAGGAAGTCACCGTCGCGGACCACGCTCACGCCCGGTATCGCGGCGGCTTCGGACGTATCCACGGAGCGGAGCGTGGCTCCGAACGCGGGCGGTCGAAGAACCTTCCCGTGGAGCATATCGGGCAGGGAGAGGTCGGTGGTGTACATCCGGTGCCCGGTGACCGCGTCCGTCCCGTCGGTGACGGGCGCCCTCGTCCCAGCCAATCGCCACTGGTCGGGCGGCGTCAGCGGTGCTTCGGAGGCCACCGGTTCGATGCGCCGCATCCCGCTCACCAGCTCCGCGTACGAGGCCGATCGAGTGCCGTCGGCCGAGGTGACGCAGCCATCGGCGGCCGTCAGGGTCGCGACATCGATCCCCCACTCATCGGCCGCGATACGGAGCAGCGCCTCGCGCGCGGTGGCTGCTGCAGCGCGGACATCGGGAACGACCTCCGGCGTCGTGAGGCTCCCGTAGGTTCCCTCGTCGTAGGGCGTGAAGTCGGTGTCCCCCAGCAGAGCCCGCACCGACGAGGCGTGAGCGCGCAGCTCCTCGCTGGCGAGCCGGATCAGCTCTGCCGTGCTCCCCTGCCCCATCTCCACCTTGCCCGATGCGACGGTGTTCCGACCATTCGCCCCGACGTGCAGCCAGGCGCGGCCCTCGTCGTCGGGCACCACCAGGAGCCCGTCGCCGAACCGATCGAACAGCGCCTCGTCGTCGCCTGCGAGGTCCCATGGGGAGGCGCGGACATGCTCCAGCTGCCCGTCCGGCGTTTCCACGTCCGGAGGCGAGGTCGCCGCTGCCTGCGGTCGAGCTTCGCCCTGGGCGGCATGCCGCAACGCCGCGAGAATCCGGGCGTAGGCCCCGCATCGGCAGATGTTCCCGTTCAGGGCGGACCGCATTTCGTCGGCGGTCGGGTCGGTGTTGCCCTCGAGGAGCGCGACCGCGGCCATCACCATCCCCGGGGTGCAATAGGCACACTGGAAAGCCGCCTCCGCAACGAACGCTTGCTGGACCAGGTGCAGGACGCCTCCGACGGCAAGACCCTCGACGGTCGTCACCGTCCGGCCGGCAACCTCGTCCAGCCCGGTCACGCACGCCCGAGTCACGGCACCGTCCACGAGGACCGTGCAGGCGCCGCAAGCTCCCTCCCCGCAGCCGTACTTCGGGCCGGTCAGGCCGAGCTCCTCGCGCAGAACGTGAAGGAGGCTGCGTGGCGGGTCCGCCGCGATGTCGCGTGTGTCCCCGTTGACGACGATCCTGGTCATGCGCTCAATCCTGCGACGTCACATCAGCATGCGCGCGACTGCAGCCTCCGCGTGGATTTGACCCGTGCCCAGAAACCGCAGTCCATTCCACCGCGGTGCCGCACCGGGCGCTGCCTGATGTGCGCCGAGCGACCCGAGGAGCAGATGCGCACAAGATCAAGACTTCGTGCGCAAACTCGGAGCTGTTGACAGGTGGAGCCGGGCGAAATCGGCGTCAGGGGGCTGGCTGGGGGGCTGGGTCACGGGGGCCTATGGTAGCCGCGGGGGCCAGCCGGGACCTGCGGACGGCGCATGTTCGCTCAGCGTTCACAACGGCCAAGTTGGAGCGGCCACTGGACCATGCTTGACGGTGCTGCTCGCCTGGCGCGCATGGCGGGCAAGTTGGTGGCCGAACCGGCTCGTTCTGGTCCACAGACGAGTGCAGCTTGGCCGTTACGCACGCTCAGCGTTCACAGAGGTGCCGGCGCCGCAATCGCCCTAGCAACGCAGGTTCGCGTCGAATCCTTTGGCGAAGTACTGCGCCAGCGAGACAACGCCGCCGGTGAAGGCGCTGCCGGCGCAGTAGCGTGTCGCCTGCCGGGCCGTGGTGGCACCGGCCACCCAGCTCGGATGGCCGGAGAAGGCAGTCGTGCCGCCCGCGACCTGGTTCCACTGGGATTGCGTCGAGTAGAAGCCGACGCCTGCGGCACCGACCGACTCCAGGTACGCGACTGCACCCTGGAGGGCTGCCACGTTGAGCGAGACATCGGTGCGCCAGCTGTTCCCGGTTTCGACGTCGAGCCACCACGCATTCCCGGTCGGTGTGCGAGTTGCCCCCGACGCGGCGAGGCCCAGGGAGATGTAGGCGCGGACTGCGGTGGCGTAGGAGTCGGCCGCCGCGTTCCAGCCGTAGTCGTAGGCGCAATCGGCGGTGTCGAATCCCATCGACGCTCCGGCACTGCAGTCGCGCGGGAGAGTTTGGGTCTTGGGCCAGTGGGTCGACAGCTCGGGTCCGGGGTTCCCGGTGTTGGCGTACAGCTGCGCCACTGCTCCGCCGGCCCAGGCCAGCTGGGACGCCCCGTCACCCGTACCAAGACACGAGTTGGCGCTGAAGACGATCCCCTTGTTCACGCCCACGATCCCAAACGCGGGGTTGGTGGGGAACAGGCCGCCACACTGCGGGTACGAGATGTCGTAGCCGACCGCCGAGCCGGCCCCGTCGCGAGCGCCCACCACGGTCGCAGGTGCGGCCATGAACAACAGGAGCGCGGCCAGGGGCACCATCACCGTCCGGGCGAGGAATCGGAACGAACTGCCGGACGGGTGCATGCGCGACCTTCCTTGGCGGGAGCCGGGGAGCATAGGCCTGGTCGAAGAGGGCGTCAATCGCCCTGGGCCGTGCCTGTCTCCCGGGCGGCGGCGACGGTCGTCGGGGATGCCGCAAGCAGGACCAGGCCGCCCCTGAACTGACGGTGACGCATCGGCCAGGTCTCCTCGATCTACTCCGCCGGCCGCCACGGGCTCTGGAGCTGGAAGTAGTTGTCGTCCGGATCCGCGAAGGTGGCAATGAGCATACCCTCACCGCCCGGCCCGGCCGGGTTGTAGGGCTCGCGCACGACAATGGCGCCTGCGGCCTTGAATCGGTCGAAGTCGCCCGGGACGTCGGTGCTCTCGATGTTCCAGAGAAGCCGGCCCGGCTGCGCGTTCTTGCCGCTGACCTCGTCGTGCGGCCCGACTGCGACGAAGCCGTTGCCGATCTGCCATCCGGCGTAGCCGCCCTCCTCCATCGCAGGCTTGCCGAAGAGTCGGGAGTAGTAGTCCACCAGGCGCTGGGAGTCTTCGGACCCGATCAGGATGTTGTTGAAGTTCACGGCGTCTCCTTGCTGACCCCTATCTGATTGCTGCCGATGATATGGCCTGGCGGAGCTGCCGCCTACCAGAACCTCGCCGCCCGGACGCCAGTCCACGCCGATCGGCAGGGAGAGGTCAAGGTCCGGCAGCAACGTCCGCCGGGTTTGTGAAGCCCGTGACGAGGTAGGCTTGGACGGGGCGGTGGAATCCCTTCAAGGTCAACGGGCCGAATGGCTCAGCCGCGACGGTCCCTTCCACGGCTGCGAAGGCGCGCTCCGCCAGCAGGATCTGCCCACCGAGCGCCTCGCCACACAGCCGCGCTGTGAGGTTGACGACGCTACCCACGGCGCCGTAATCGAAGCGTCCCTCGAAGCCGATCCGGCCGAGAGTTGCGTAGCCGACCGCGATTCCGATTCCGAGGGCGAGCTCATGGCCGCGCTTGTGCCAGCCCGCTTGCAGGTCGGCGACGCGTTCCTGCATTGCCACGGCCATGCGCACTGCTTGAAGTGGCGGATCGGGGCACGGAAAGGGATCGTTGAAGAACATCATCAGCGCGTCGCCGGCAAACCGCTCCAGCGTGCCTCCGAACTCGTAGATGAGCTGCCCGAGCTCCCTGTGGAACTCCGCGAGGACGGCCATCACTTCCTCGGGCTCGGCGGTCTCGGAGAACGCGGTAAACCCGCGAAGGTCGCAGAAGACCACCGTGATCTCACGCCGATGGCTGTCCAGCAGCGTCTCGTCATCTCCCGAGACGACAAGATCGGCAAGCTGTGGCGACAGGAAGCGACGCAGCCGGCCGAGATGCTCCAACTCATCGACCTGGGCGCTGACACGGCTCTCCAGCGTGCGGTTCAACTCCGCAAGCTCTGCGGCCTGCGCCTGGATGGTGTCGTGATACTGCTTGATACGGAGCAGTGATTTGACGCGTGCCAGCAGCTCATGCTGATCGAACGGCCGGGCGATGAAATCGTCGGCACCGGCTTCGATCGCGCCGACCTTGTCCTGGTCCCCGCTGGAGGTGAGCATGATGATCGGCAGCACCTGCGTGGCCGGGTCCGCCCGGAGCGTACGGCAGACCTGGTAGCCGTCCATCTCCGGCATCACGATGTCGAGGAGCACGAGGTCGGGTGGTTCGGCGACGATCAGATCCAGGGCCTCGCGGCCCGAAGCGGCACCCAACACGGCGTGGCCCAGTGGCGCCAGGACGGCCTCCATCAGCCTGCGGTTCTGGGCGGTGTCATCGACCACCAGGATGCGGGACGGGCGTGCCACGCTACGACTCCACGCTACGACTCCTCGGCGGAGTGCCTGCAATAGGCAAGCACCTGATCGGGGAACGTCAGGACGTCAATCGGCTTGCCGATGAGGCCGGCGAACCCGGCTTCGCCGAAGCGTGCCCGATCGGCCTCCATCACCGATGCGGTCAGGGCGACGATCGGGATCATTGCGGTCGATGGCTCGGCCTTGAGCTGCCGCGCCGCCTCGACCCCGTCGATGCCGGGCAGCGAGATGTCCATCAGCACGAGGTCCGGCAGGTGTTGGCGGGCCATCACCACCCCGTCCTCGCCACGGGTGGCTTCCACCGTGCGGAAACCGTGGAACTGCAGGACGTCGCGCGCCAGCTTGAGGTTCTTCTCGTTGTCCTCCACGATCAGGATCAGCTTGCCGGCGCCCTGCTCAGTCATGGCGTCGACCCCCCGGCGCTGGCAGATGCGATCTCGGTCGCCGGCGCTGGCTGGTGCAGCGGCAGGGTGACGGTGAAGGTGCTGCCCACGCCAGGCTGGCTGGCGACGCCCAGGCGACCATGATGCAGCTCCACCAGGCGCCGGGTCAGGGCCAGCCCCAGGCCGGTCCCCTCCTGCGTCTTGGCGTGGCCCACCTGGTAGAACTCCTCGAAGATCTTGACCTGATCCTCGGCACTGATGCCGACGCCGGTATCGCGCACCGAGATCTCGACCTGCTGCTCGAGGGCCTTGGCGGCCAGCGTCACCTGACCGCCGTCGGGGGTGAACTTCACCGCGTTGGAGAGCAGGTTGAAGATGATCTGCTTGACCTTGCGCTCGTCACCTTCGAACAGGCCGACCGACGCATCGATGGCGGTGCTCAAGCTGACGCCCTGCCGGGTGGCGCGCTCACGGACCATCGACAGCGCGTTCTCGAGCACCTCGGGCAGGGCGAAGCTGGTCGGCTGCAGCTCCATGCGGCCGGCCTCGACCTTGGCCAGATCGAGGATGTCATTGATCAGGTTGAGCAGGTGCTGACCGGAGCTGAGGACGTCATCGACGTAGTCTGCCTGCTTGGCATTGAGCTCGCCGAACATCTGCTGCTGCAGGACCTGGGAGAAGCCGATGATGGCATTCAACGGGGTGCGCAGCTCGTGCGACATGTTGGCCAGGAACTCCGACTTGTGGCGGCTGGCCGTTTCGAGCGCATCGTACAGGCGTCCCAGCTCGTCGTTCATCTGGTTGAGGTTG
>JANMPX010000120.1:0-1710 GCA_031370085.1 Chloroflexota bacterium
CGACCTGGCCGCCGACGACGGCGGCACGCGGCTGACGTTCAGCTCGGAGATCAAGGCGGAGAGCATCTTCATGGCCCCGCTCGAGCGCATGGTGGCCGATGCCGCCGAGAAGGACCTCGACGCCAGCCTTGCCAGGCTCAAAGCCACGATCGAGAAGCCCGCATAGGGCGGCTGGCTGCCCTGCGTTATACTCCCGGCCGAAACGCGTTGACGCGGGAGCAGTACGCGCGTCCTGAAGATCCGCAGCGAGCCGGGAGGGTGCAAGCCGGCGATCCGAGGAGCGCAGAACTCGCCCGCTGAGCAGTCGAGCGAAGGCTCGACCGGGATGGCGTCCGATAGCAGCGCCGATGAGTGGACCGATCTTGGGGTTGTAGCTCAGCTGGGAGAGCACCTGCATGGCATGCAGGGGGTCGGGGGTTCGAGTCCCCCCAGCTCCACCACCCCCTTCGGTCAAGTCAGCGTGGTACCGCGAAGGCCCCCCTTCGTCCTGACGAGGTGGGGGCTTTGTTGTACCTGTCAACCTGGAATGAACCGATGAGGACGACTTGGCCAGCATGACGACCGGCAGCGAGGCACGCATCGCCAGCGACGGCCGCCGCTGGACGCTGCGCCCGGCCCGGCCGACCGATTCCCGGTCGCTGGCACGCCTCTTCTCCGACGTGCGCGCGGAGGGCCGCTGGCTGGTCACCCCGCCCAGCGCGCTGAGCGAGCCGTCAGAGGCTTTCTTCGTGGGCGAGATGATCCGCGAGGCGGGCGGACTGGCGCTGATCGCCGAAGCGGATGGCGACGTGGTCGGCAACCTGCTGGTCAGTGTCGAGCGCAGCGTGGTCAGCGATCACGTCGGGACCCTGTCGATCAGCGTGGCCGAAGGCTGGCGCGAGGTGGGGATCGGCTCCGCACTGGTGGCGGCGGCCCAGGCCTGGGCCACGGAGCGCGGCCTGGTCAAGGTGGCGCTCAGCGTCTTCCCGGACAACGCCCGAGCGATCGCGGTCTACGAGCATGCCGGCTTCGTGCGCGAGGGGCTGCGTCTGCGACAGTTCCGTGCGCCGGGCGGCGGCTTCCGCGACGAGCTGCTGATGGCCTGGTTCCCCGATCAGGAGGCATCCGCATGACCGAGCAGAAGCCGCGCTTCGACCCGCACGCCTACGAGGCCGCCTGGCGCGAGCGTTGGGAGGCCGACGGGCTGCACCGCACCCCCGATGACGACCCGCGCGACAAGTTCTACCTGCTGACCATGTATCCGTACCCCTCAGGCGACCTGCACGTCGGCCACTGGTACGCCCAGACCGGGCCGGACATCGTGGCGCGCATGCGCCGCATGCAGGGCCACAACGTGATGCTGCCGATGGGCTTCGACTCCTTCGGCCTGCCGGCCGAGAACGCGGCCATCGACCGGGGCGTGCATCCGGCCATCTGGACCTACCGCAACATCGACCGCATGCGGACCCAGTTCCGCTCGATGGGCTGCATGTTCGACTGGTCGCGCGAGGTGGTCACCAGCGACCCGGAGTACTACCGCTGGACGCAGTGGCTGTTCGTGCAGTTCTTCAAGGCCGGGCTGGCGTATCGGGCCATGGCGCCGGTCGACTGGTGCCCGAAGGACCAGGTGGTACTGGCGCGCGAGCAGGTGGAGGGCGCCGATCGGCACTGCTGGCGCTGCGGCACGCCGGTCATCAAGCGCGACCTGGAGCAGTGGTTCTTCCGCATCAC
>JANMPX010000206.1:0-33357 GCA_031370085.1 Chloroflexota bacterium
GCCGGGGCGAGAGGGCTAGCCGGGCTATACTTTCGCCCGCCGTGACGATCCTCGATACCCTGACCGATCCGGCGCAGCTGCGGGGCATGGCACCAGAGGACCTGGCAAGCCTGGCCACCGAGCTGCGCGAGAAAATGATCCGGACCGTGCAGCGCACCGGCGGGCACCTCGCCAGCTCGCTGGGAGCGGTTGAGATCACCCTTGCCCTGCACCGGGTGATGGACGCGCCGCGCGACCGCATCGTGTGGGACACCGGTCACCAGGCGTACGCCCACAAGATGCTCACCGGGCGCCTGGAGCGCTTCAACACCCTGCGCCAGCTCGATGGCGTGGGCGGCTTCCCGCGGCGCTCCGAGAGCGAGCACGACGTCTTCGATGGTGGCCATGCCGGCACCGGTGTCAGCATCGCCGTCGGGCTGGCAGCCGCGCGGGACCTGCTGCCGATCGGCCACCCGGGACGGCAGCAGCGGATCGCGGTCTGCGTCGGCGATGCGGCGATCCAGAGCGGCCTCACCCTGGAGGCGCTCAACCACCTGGGTGACATGCGCAAGCGGCTCCTGATCGTGCTCAATGACAACGAGATGAGCATCAGCCGCAGCGTTGGCGGCCTTGCCACCAATCTCAACAAGCTGCGCCTCAGCCGCGCCTATCAGGAGACCAAATCCGCCACCGCGCGGCTCCTGCCTCGCGTGCCGCTGGTCGGAGGGCAGCTGTATCGCGGCCTCGCCTTTGCCAAGGAGGGCTTCAAGCGCTCGTGGGCCAAGGTCGGCTTCTTCGAGGACATCGGCATCACCTACATCGGTGTCCTCGACGGTCATGACGTGATGGAGATGGAAGAGGTCTTCGAGCGCGCCTTCGCCATTCATGGGCCGGTCCTGGTGCATGTCAAGACCACCAAGGGCAAGGGATACGGGCCGGCCGAACTGGACAGCGTCAGCTTCCACGGGGCATCGCTGCCCCCGATCGACCTGTGCCTGATCGACCCGACCGAGGAGCCGCTGCCGCCGGTCAGCGAGCCCCGCCGCCGCCCGAAGACCTACACGGCCGCGTTCAGCGAGGAGCTGGTGCGGCTCGCCGCGACCGATGAGCGGATCTGCGCCATCACGGCGGGCATGCCGACCGGCACCGGGCTGGCACGCTTCGCCAGCGAATTCCCGTCGCGGTTCTTCGACGTGGGGATCGCCGAGCAGCACGCGGTCACCATGGCGGCAGGCCTGGCCCTCGCCGGGAAGCGCCCCGTGGTGGCGCTCTACTCGACCTTCAGCCAACGGGCCTTCGACTCGCTGGTGCACGACGTCTGCCAGAACGACCTGCCGGTGCTGCTGGCGATCGACCGCGCCGGCCTGGTCGGGGAGGATGGCACGAGCCACCAGGGAATGTTCACCCTGCCGGCGCAGCGCTCGCTGCCGAACCTGGTGATCGGCTCGCCAAAGGACGAGCAGGAGCTGCGCGACATGGTGCTCACGGCGCTGCTGCATGACGGCCCGGTCTCGCTGCACTACCCACGTGACCCCGGCGAAGATCTCCTGGATCGGGAAGGATCGCGTCTCGAGATCGGTCGCGGGGAGCTGCTGCGCGAAGGGGCCGATCTGCTGCTCGTCGGCTTCGGTCCGATCGTCCAACGGCTCGTGGTCGTCGCGGACGCCCTGCTGCGTCAGCACGGCCTGCACGCCGGCGTGCTCAACGCGCGCTGGGCCAAGCCGCTCGACGAGGCCCTCATGGTCGCCAGCGCGGCCGGCTGCAAGCTGGTGGTCACCGCCGAGGAGAGCGCCGCCATGGGTGGCTTCGGTGACGGGGTTCTGGACGCGCTGAACCGTGCAGGGTGCAAGGTTCCCTTGCTCAAAGTGGCTCTGGCTGAAGGATTCGTGCACCACGGTGCGGTCGACGACCTGAGACGCCAGCAGCGGATCGATGCGCCGGGCATCCTGGCGCAGGTCCGCGAAGCCCTTGGCCTGACAGAGGCGGAGATTGACGCCGCGGCGGAGCAGCCGTCGAGCGTCAGCGCCGCCTGACCCTGCGTGGCGCGCCAGCGACTGGACCAGCTGCTCGTCGATCGGGGACTGGCACGCTCCCGGTCCGAGGCGGTCGCCCTGCTGCTCGCCGGGGCCGTTGACATGGCGGGGGCGGGGAGCGGAACGCTCAAGCCCGGTCAGCTGGTGGCAGCCGGTGTCGAGCTCACCCTCCGGCCGGGACCGCGCTGGGCCTCGCGGGCTGCCGCCAAGCTCGAGGCTGCGTTGGACGCGTTCGCGGTGGACCCCGCAGGACTCGCCTGCCTGGACGCGGGCGCCTCGACCGGAGGCTTCACCGATCTGCTCCTCGAACGCGGCGCCCGGATCGTCTACGCCGTCGACGTGGGACGCGGCCAGCTCCTCGATCGGCTGCTCCGCGACCCGCGCGTCATCAGCATGGAGCGCACCAACCTGCGGGAGCTGCAGGCGCTTCCCGAGCTGGTCGACCTCGCCACGCTCGACCTTTCGTTCATCTCCCTGCGCTTGGTGCTGCCCGCCGTTCGCCGCCTGCTCACCGATCGGGGGCGCGTGATCGCACTGGTCAAGCCGCAGTTCGAAGCGGGGCGCGACGGGGTCCCGCGTGGCGGCGTGGTGCGCGATCCGGAGGTGCATCGGCAGGTCCTCCTGCAGTTCGGCTCCGATGCAGCGGACGCGGGCTTTGCCCCGCTGGCGCTCATCCGTTCGCCGATCAGCGGGGCAGACGGGAACGTGGAATTCCTCGCGCTGCTCGCGCCGAACGCGGAGGCCGAGGTTCGCTGGAGCGACGTCGTCGCACGCCTGATGGCCTCACTGGCCTGAGCGGCGTACTACGATGCGGACGATGAAGCGCAAGGGCCCCACCACCGGGGAGCAGTTGAGCGCCTTCGAGGAGCTGGTGACCTCGGCGCCGCCGCTGCCCGAGCTGGCCCCCGACACGATGCGCCAGATCGTGTCGCTGCGCATGCCCGACGCTCTGCTCGCACGGGTCGAGGAGGTTGCGCGCGCTCGGGCCGTGTCGCCATCGGGGCTGATGCGGGCGCTGATCGCGGCCGGGCTGGACAGGTCCTATGCGGCGGTGACGCCCGACGAGCTGGCCGCCGAGCTGGCTTCGCTGCGGCGGTCGATCGAGGAGGTCGCGGCGCGGCTTCGGAACGGGGACTAGATGCGCCTCGGCTTCGCCTACAACCCGACCAACGAGGACGCGCGCGATGTCCTCCGTCGGGCCCTTGCCTGGTGCACGGAGCACGATGTCGAAGCGTGGCAGTCGGCTGCCGATGACCAGGCCCAGATCGTCGCGGGCTGCCCCGGCAGCGACATGGTCTGCGTGCTCGGAGGCGACGGCACTTTCCTGCGCACCGCGAGGGCAATCGGCGACTCGGGGGTGCCGACCCTGGGCGTGAACCTGGGTCGCATCGGCTTCCTGGCCAAGGTCGAGATGGGGGACCTGGAGGGCGCCCTCGACCAGGTGGCAGCGGGCGATTATGAATTGGAGGAGCGATTTCGGATCGCTGCCACGCTGGTCCGCGCCAACGGGGAGCGCGAAGAGCACGCCTGCCTGAATGACGTGGTCGTGGCCCGCGGCGGCCGCGTCCGGCTCATCCAGGTGGCCGTGGAGATCAGCGACAGCCACCTGGCCACCTATGCCGCCGACGCGGTGGTGATTGCCACCCCGACCGGATCGACTGCGTACTCGTTCAGTGCCGGGGGGTCCATCCTCGATCCGCAGTTGCGCAACATGATCGTGACCCCGGTGGCTGCCTACCTCTCGCCGATCCACAGCGTGGTGGTCGGCGAGCAGCACGTGGTCCGGCTCAGCCTCCGGCTGGCCGCGTCGCCCGCGGTGATCAGCCTGGACGGGCAATGGGAGATCCCGATGCAGGTCGGAGAGACTCTCGAAGTGCGCGCCCTGTCGGTTCCGCTGCGCATGGTCCAGCCCACCGGGAGCACACCGTTCTACGATCTGCTGCGCACCAAAGCCTCGCTCCTCCCGTACTGAGAGATGGGGCTCGTCGAACTGTCGGTTGAGAACCTGGCGGTCATCGAGCAGGTGCGCCTGCGCCTGGCCCCGGGATTCACCGTGCTCACCGGGGAGACCGGGGCAGGCAAGTCGCTGCTGGTCGATGCACTGGCGCTTGCCCTGGGTGCGCGAGCCGCAGCCGACCAGGTGCGCAGCGGAACGGAGGCGGCGCGAGTCGAGGCCGTCTTCGATGGCATCGCGCCGGGGGCGGACGACCCGCTGGCGGACCTGCTGGCGGCCGGTGACGGCCAGGCGATCCTGCGACGGGAGGTGACTGCCGATGGCAGGTCGCTGGCGCGGGTTAACGAGCGGACGGTCACCGTCGGCAGCCTGGCTGAGCTGGGGACACGATTGGCGGAGATCCATGGGCAGCACGATCAACAGCGGCTCCTGGTGCCGGAGCGCCAGCTGGCCCTGCTCGATCGCTTCGGAGCACACCAGGCCGCGCTGACCGCGGTTGCGACCGATTTCCATGCCTGGCGGACGACGCGCGCCGAGGCCAGCGAGCTGCTGACCGACGCCCGCGAGCTCGCGCGCCGGGTAGAGCTGCTCAATCACCAGGTCGCGGAGCTCGACCAGGCGGCCCTAAGCCCCGGCGAGGACGAGGAGCTCGAGGCACGGCTGCGCAGCGCGACCAACGCCGCGGAGATTGCCCGAGCGGCCGATGCCGCGTCCCGGGCGCTCGTCGACGAGGGAGGCGGCCTCGATGCGCTCCGCATCGCCAGGTCGGAGCTGGCCGGGGCGGCCCACCACGATGAGCGCTTTGCCGAGCTGCGGGAGCGGGCAGAGTCGCTCGAGGCGGAGGCAACCGAGCTTGCCCGCGACGCTGCGACACTTGGCGAGCGGGTGGAGCTCGATCCGCGTGCCCGCGCCGAGGTCGAGGATCGGCTGGCGCTTGTCTACGACCTGAAGCGCAAGTACGGGGAGACGATCGAGGCGGTGGTCGCGTTCGCGGCCGCTGCACATGCCGAGCTCGAACGTCTCGAGGACCAGGAGGGCCTGTGCGAGCGGCTGCGGCGCGAGCAGGAGCAACGCCGGGAAGCGCTCGAGGGATCGGCGTCCGAGCTCGGCGCCTCCCGCCGTAGGGTCGCTGCCCTGCTGGCGGAACGGGTAAATCTCGAGCTCCCGCCGCTGGGGCTCCCCGGAGGCGCCTTCGGGGTTGCCGTCAGCGCCATCGAGATCGGCGCCAGCGGCGGCGACCGTGTCGAGTTCACCTTCGCCCCGAACCCCGGCGAACCACCCCGACCGCTGGGCCGGATCGCGTCCGGGGGAGAGGCCAGCCGGCTGTCGCTGGCACTCAAGGTGGTGCTCGCCGAAGCGGACGAGACGCCGGTCCTGATCTTCGACGAGGTGGACGCCGGGGTGGGAGGCCGCAATGGCGCTGCGCTCGGTGAGCGGCTCAAGAGTCTCGCGCGCTTTCACCAGGTGCTGTGCGTCACCCATCTGGCCCAGATCGCGGCCTACGCCGATGCCCATCTGCACGTTGGCAAGCGGGTGGTCGACGGCCGGACGATGGCCGATGCCTCCCTGCTCGATGCAGAGGGGCGCCGAGCCGAGCTTGCGGCGATGCTGGCCGGCGAGGGAGCCGGCAGCGAGGCCCAGGCAGCGGCGGAGGCGCTGCTGCGCGCCGCGGCACGATGAGTCCACCGGCCGATCCTGCCCTGCTCGATGCGATCGAGGGATTCCTGGGCGAGATGCGGGTCGAGCGGGGTCTGTCGCCGCTGACGGTGGCGGCGTACCGTCGCGACCTCGCCCAGTTTGCGGTGGGTGCGGGGCGAGCCTGGCGCAGTGACCCCGAACCGGTTCGGGATTTCGTCAACGGCCTGAGGCGGGCCGGCCGCCGACCAAGCACCCAGGCGCGCAAGGTGGCGGCCATCCGCAGCTTCTATGGCTTTGCCCTGCGAGAGGGGCTGGCACAACGCGATGTGGCTGCGCTGGTCGACGCGCCGCGCCCCGGGAGCTACCTGCCCGACGTGCTGGCCGCCGACGAAGTGGCGCGCATCCTCGACGCGCCACCGCCGGATCAGCCGGTCGGGATCCGGGATCGGGCCATCCTGGAGCTGCTGTACGCCTGCGGACTGCGGGTGAGCGAGCTCACCGGCCTCGATACCGATCGGCTGGATCTGCCGGGGCTGCAGGTGCGCGTGATCGGCAAGGGGAATCGCGAGCGACGTGTGCCGATGGGCGAGGAGGCGCGCGAGCGGCTCCATCGGTACCTGTCGGGGCCACGGGCGACATGGACCGCCGGGAAGCCATCGGGGGCCGTGTTTGTCAGCCAGCGGGGGGCGCGGCTGGCGCGCGAATCGGTCTATTGGCTGGTTCGGCACTGGACGCAGGTGGCCGGCATCAGTGCCAGGGTGACGCCGCATACCTTCCGGCACAGTTTCGCGACGCATCTGCTTGAGGGCGGAGCCGACCTGCGGGTGGTCCAGACGCTGCTCGGCCATGCTAGCATCAGCACGACCCAGCTCTACACCCACCTGACCGGAGAGCGTCTCCGCGAGGTCTACACGCGGGCGCATCCACGAGCCTGACCATCAGCGGAGCATTCCGATGAGCTATGCGCGAAACCTCCTGAGCCGCGGCGAGGAGGTCGTCTTCGAGAGCCGCCAGCACTGGTTCGCGGTGCTCGGCGAGACCTGGCCCTTCGTGCTGGCAGCGATCCTGGCGTTCGCCGTGCTGATCTGGCAGACCACCTCGGCGGCGACCAGCATCACCGGATTCCTCCAGGTCGTCTCGCTGCTGGTGCTGGTGCTTTCGCTGGCCCGGATCGGCCTCAAGGTATGGGCCTGGCGCAACCAGGAGTACTTCGTCACCACCCGTCGCCTGATCAAGGCCGAGGGGATCTTCAACAAGGAGATGGCCGATTCCGGCCTCGAGAAGGTCAACGACGCGCATCTGACCCAGAGCTGGCTCGGCCGGATCTTCGACTACGGAACGCTCGATATCCTGACTGCAGCGGACGAGTCGGCCGGGATCCAGGACTACATCATGCTGGCGGATCCGATCAAGTTCAAGATCGCGATGCTCAACCAGAAGGAGCGGCTGGAGCGTCCCGACCTGGCGCCCCCGCCGCGCATGCAGGGTTCGCCCGCCGTGCCGTCGATGCAGCGGGCTGAGCCGATGGCGCCGCGGGCCGGCTCGGATCGCGTCGCCGAAGTGCCATTGCACGACGCAGAGCCGCAGGCGCCGGTAGCCGCTCCGGCCCCCGTGCCGGCCGCCACGCCTCCGCCGCTGTCGCCGGGAGAGCAGCTGGCAGCCACCCTGGAGAGCCTGGCGGCGCTGCGCGACAAGGGGCTTATCACCCCCGAGGAGTACGAGAACAAGAAGCGCGATCTGCTGGAGCGCATGTAGGTGGGGCTGCCCCGCCCCTCCCTCGCCGACGGGGTGTACGGGGCAGAGCTGGAGCGGAGGGTCGACGAGGCCGCGACCGCCATCCGCAACCGACTGGCTGCCGTCCCCGACCTGGCCAGCCCGCGACTGGCGTTCGTGCTGGGTTCCGGTTTGGGCAATATCGTCGAGCTGCTCGACCGCGATCCACGGATATGGATCCCGTATGCCGAGATTCCGCATGTGCCCGTGGCGGCCGTCGAGGGCCATGCGGGCGAGATCGTCGCGGGCCTGGCGAGCGGGATTCCGACGCTGGTTCTGTCGGGCCGCGCGCATCCCTACGAGGGCTGGTCGCACCGGGAAGTGACCATCCTGCTGCGGGCCTGTCTGAGCCTGGGGATCGGGACGCTGGTGGTCACCAACGCGGCCGGAGGCATCAACCCAGCCTTCGAGCCGGGCGACGTCATGCTGATCAGCGACACCATCAACCTGTCGGGCGACAACCCGCTGCGTGGGCCCAATCTCGACCGTTTCGGGCCCCGGTTCGTGGCGCTGACCGACCCCTTCGACCGAACGCTGCTGGCTCAGGCTCGCGCAGCGGCCACCCAGGCCGGTGTCACCCTGCGTGAGGGGGTCTACCTGATGCTCTCCGGTCCGAGCTACGAGACTCGTGCCGAGCTGCGCATGCTGCGCACCCTCGGAGCCGATGCCGTCGGCTTGTCGACGGTGCCCGAAGTAATGGTCGCTCGCCATCAGGGCGTACGGGTGCTGGGCTTCAGCCTGATCACCAACAAGGCGACTCCGGAGATGCAGGGCGAGGTGACGCACGAGGAGGTGCTGGCGATGGGGCCGATCGGCGCCGGACGTCTCCTGGCTCTCCTGCGAGAGCTGCTGCCGGAGCTGGGCTGATGCTCTTCGGCAACACGTCGCCACCGGTGCTGGTCGGAGTAGCGATCGCGCTTATCGTGGGGATCACCTTCCACGAGTTCAGCCACGCCTTCAGCGCCGATCGGCTGGGCGATCACCGGCCGCGGGCCCTCGGGCGCGTCAGCCTCAATCCGCTGCGGCACCTCGACCCGATCGGCTCGATCTTCCTCCTGATCGCTGGATTCGGGTGGGGCAAGCCCGTCCCGGTCAACGCCTATGCGTTGCGACCCGGCCGCATCGGCATGACCGTGGTCGCGCTTGCCGGACCGATCGCCAACTTCGCGGTGGCGGTCGTCGCTGCCCTTCTCTTTCGGGGGTTGGACGTGGCCGGCCTGCTCGGCAGCGACTTCGGTCGCTCGGTCGGCTTCTTCGTCGTCTATTTCAATCTCGCGCTCGGGTTCTTCAACCTCCTCCCGGTTCCGCCCCTTGACGGCTACAACGTGCTATTGCCGCTCCTTCCGCCGCGGCAGGCGTTCACCGTGCAGCGCTACGCTCAGTACGGGTACCTGCTGTTGCTGGGGTTGGTAGTGCTGTCGTACGGGAGCTCCGGTGGACCCCTCGACTGGCTCTTCGGCCTCGTCGGCGGGCTCGCAGCGGGGATGACCGGTGCATAGGATCAGGCAGTTCTTCGGACATCTCAGCGCGCGGGTCAGCCCGCTTGAGGCTGAGCTCGCGCGACGCATGCTGCCCGCCGGTGCACGGTCCCTCTTCGAGGCGATGCCGGTGGCGGACCGGCGTCACGCCCTCGACGTCGTGCAGCGCGTGCTGGCCAGCGGACACCAGGAGGAGGACCTGCTCGTCGCCGCGCTTCTGCACGATGCCGCCAAGGGGCATCACCTGCGCCTGTGGCATCGGGTTGCCGGGGTTCTGCTCAGCGCCGCGGCACCACGCCTGCTGGACCGCCTCGGGTCGGTCGACGAGAACTCGTGGCGCTACCCGTTCCACCTCTTTCGGCACCATGCCGAGATCTCCGCCCGCTTCGCGCTGTCCGCTGGCTGCTCCCCGCGCGCCGCCGCCCTCATTCGGGGAGAGGTGAGTGGCAAGGATCGAGCGCTTGCGGCAGCACTGCTCAGTGCCGACGAGGCAAGCTGAGCCGATGTCGCTCGAGCCGATCCCGATCGCCGGCGCCGAGCCGCCGATTGCCCTGGCGATCGCCCCGGGCGAGCCTTCGTTCGAGGTGCGCCTGCCGGTCTTCTCCGGCCCGCTGGGCCTGCTGCTGCACCTGATCGAGTCGCGGCAGCTGGAGATCCTGACCGTGCCGCTGGCCGAGGTGGCCGACGCGTATGTCGCGTACCTCGCAGCCAACTCGGTCGACGCAAAAGAGCTCTCTGAATTCGTGTCGATCGCCGCTCAGCTGATTCTGCTCAAATCCCGACGCATGCTCCCCGGGGAGCCGCTGCCATCATTGGCGGAGACGGACGACGAGACCGACGAAGAGGAGCTTCGGCGCCGCCTGGTCGAGTATCGCTCCCTGCGTGACGCGGCTCGCGCGCTCGGCGAGCTGGATTCGCTGGCGCCATTGGTCCGTCGTCAGCCTCGCCTTTCTGATCTGCCGGAGGTGCCAGGTCCCGTGCTCCATGTGGCACTGCTGGTGGAGGCCATGCGCCTGCTGTCGACGATCCCCGAGCCGGAGGAACCGGCCCCCGAGATCATGTCGCGTGAGATCACCATTGGCATGCAGATCACCGCGCTGCGGGCCGCTATGGCAGGCACCGGCCGCGTGGTGCTGCAGGAGCTGCTGGCGACCTGTCGGTCACGCACCGAGGCGACGGTCACGGTGCTGGCCACGCTGGAGCTGGTGCGGCGGCGCCAGATACGGGTCGAGCAGGATGAGCTGTTTGGACCGATCCTGATCGAGGTGATCAATTGAGCGTTGACGAGCTGCAAGTCTTCTTCGAGGCGCTTTTGTTCGTCGCCGAGCGGCCGTTGACCAGCGCCGAGATCGCGGAGCTCGGCGCCGTGCCGCGGCTGCAGGCGGAGGCCGGCCTGGCGGCCCTGGCCGAACAGATGATCGAAGACGGTCGCGGGTTGCGCCTCCAGCGCCACGACGACGCCTGGCAGATGGTCACCGCGCCCGAGGTCGGGGAGCGACTGGCCGCCTATGCCTCCCGCTCCGAGGCGCGGCTCACCCCCGCGGCGCTCGAGGCGCTGGCCGTGGTTGCCTACCGGCAGCCATGCACCCGCGGCGAGGTGGACCGCGTGCGTGGTGTCGATTCCGACTACGTCATGCGCTCGCTCCTGCATCGGCGCCTGATTCAGGAGGTCGGGCGGCGTGACACGCCCGGGCGACCAATCCTGTACGGCACCAGCTTTGCCTTCCTGGAGCGGTTCGGGCTCACCTCGGTCGACGAGCTGCCTCACCTGGCGGCCGATGCCGGCTGAGCGCATCCAGAAGCTGCTGGCCCGTGCGGGGGTCGCCTCACGGCGCGGTGGAGAGGCGCTCATCCAGGCCGGCCGCGTCACGGTCGACGGCCGCGTGGCCCTGCTTGGGGAGAGCGCCGACCCGGCCGCTCAGCGGATCGCGCTGGACGGTGTCCCGCTGGGCGATTCCCAGGCGGTCGTGCACTACGCGGTCCACAAGCCGCGCGGCTACCTGTCGTCGGCACAGGCGGAGCGCGGGCATCGGTCGGTGGTCGAGCTGGTGGCTCCGCATCGGGGATCGCGGCTCTGGCCGGCCGGTCGGCTCGACCTCGAGTCAGAAGGCCTGATGATCCTCACCAACGACGGTGCCTGGGCCAACCGCGTGCTCCACCCGCGCTATGGGCTGGAGCGCGAATACGCCGTTCTGCTGGATGCGATGCCTTCCGACGGGGACCTGCAGACTCTCCTCGACGGTGTCGAGCTCGATGACGGTCCCGCCCGGCTGTTGGCGGCGGAACGACGCGCGCCGCCGCAGGAGCTGGCGCCTCCGGTCACGCCAGGTGGTGCGTGGCTGCGGACCCGGGTGGGGGAGGGTCGCAAGCGCGAGGTGCGGCGCCTGTTTGCCACCGTGGGACGGCGGGTGGATCGGCTGGTTCGCACCCGGCTCGGACCGCTGACCATCGACGGGCTTGCCGAAGGATCGTGGCGCTCCCTGGCGGCAGCGGAGGTCGAGGCTCTGGCCGGCAGGCGGCCGAAGGTCGTCACATCTTCTGCGCGACGCGGGCCGTTGACGGTCGCCATCGACGGGCCGTCCGGCTCCGGCAAGAGCACCATTGGCCATGCGCTTGCGCAGCGCATCGGCGCGACCTTCGTCGACACCGGCCTGATGTACCGGGCGCTCACCCTTGCCGCGCTGGAACGCGGCGTCGATCCCGACGACGAGGCCGGGCTGGCCGGCCTGGCGCGAGCGGTGAGGATCGAGGTCCGCAAGCCTCGCCGCGACCAGCCGGATCGTCGTGAAACGGTGCTGCTCGACCGGCAGGACGTGACCGATCAGGCCCGCACACCACGGATCGACCGGGCTGTATCAGGCGTCAGCCGCCACGCAGCGGTTCGCGCGGCGATGCTCACCGTGCAGCGCGCGGCGGCGCGGCGGCACGACACGGTGATGGTCGGTCGTGACATCGGGACGGTGGTGCTGCCCGATGCGACGCTCAAGGTCTTCTTGACCGCCTCCGCCGCGGTGCGGGCGGGCCGGCGGGCATCGGAAATGGGGCGACCGGAGCGTGGCGATCGCTACCTGGCCGAGATCCTCGAACGCGACGCCGCCGACACGCAACGCCCGGTGGCCCCGCTGCGCAAGGCAAGTGGCGCGCTGGTCCTGGACACCGGCGAGGCCGATGTCGCAGCGTGCGTGGATGCCATCGTTGCGGCGTTGCCCGGCCACCGATGAGCACCTGGTTCTTCCACCCCGGCTCGATCATGACCAACTGGCTCAAGTGGCTGCTGGGCGGCGGCCGGGTCGAGGGGCTCGAGCACGTGCCACGCAGCGGGCCGTACATCATGGTCGCCAACCACTGTTCGAACCTCGACCCGCCGTTCATCGGCGCGGCGGTCGGACATTCGACCGGCCGGGTGATCTACTTCATGGCCAAGGAAGAGATTCGACACTGGCCGCTGGTCGGCTGGCTTGCCCGCTCGTCGGGCGTCTTCTTCGTGCGACGCGGCGAGGGCGATCGTGCCGCTCAGCGGATGGCGCTCGCCCACCTGGCCGTCGGCCGCCCGATCGGCATCTTTCCGGAGGGGACACGCTCGAGGGACGGGCAGCTGCGTGAGGCGAAGTCGGGGGTGGCGCTGCTGGCCATCCGCAGCGGCGTCCCGCTGCTGCCGGTCGGCATCAGCGGCAGCGGCAGGATCTTCCCCGGTCGCAGCCGCTGGCCGCATCGGACACGAGTGGATATCCGCATCGGCGAGCCGTTCTCGCTGCCGGCCCAGCCGGAAGGGCGTCTCGACCGCATAGAGCTCGAGCGCGGGACCGAGCGGATCATGCGCGAGATCGCAAAGCTGCTGCCGGATGCCCAAATCGGCCGATATCGGGCGGGGCCGATAGAATCGGAGCGATGACCACCGCCATCCGAGCCCGTCCCGAGGTCCGCATCGCCGAGCGGGCCGGCTTCTGCTACGGCGTGCGCCTGGCGATCGACAAGGCCAAACACGCCCGAGACGAGGGCAAGGAGGTCACCACCCTCGGCCAGCTGGTCCACAACCCGGGGATCAAGGCCGACCTGTCGGACCGTGGCATCAAGACCGCCGACCTGGCCGACCAGGTCGAGGGTGGCACGCTGGTGATCCGCGCCCACGGCGTCCCCGCCACCGACCTGGACAAGGTGCGCGGCAAGCCTCACTTGGAGGTGATCGATGCCACGTGCACCTGGGTCCTCCAGTCACAGAAGGCGGCCAGAGAGCTGGCGGAGGCAGGCTACACGGTCTGCATCATCGGTCACGAGGACCATCCCGAGGTCAAGGGTGTGCGCTCGTACGCGGGTGACCGGCACGTCGTCGTCGATGACATGGACCGATCCACGTGGGACCGCGTGCCGTACACCAAGAAGATCGGCGTGCTCAGCCAGTCAACCATCCTGCCCTTCAAGCTCGAGGAATTCGCCGCCTTCTGCCTGCGCCGTTGCCACGACCTGCGGGTGGTCAATACCGTCTGCCCGGTGACCCTCACTCGCCAGTCGGATTCGGTCGACCTGGCCAGGGAGGTCGACGGCATGATCGTGGTCGGCGGCAAGAACAGCTCCAACACTAAGGAGCTGGCGGTGAAGTGCGCGGAGGTCTGCGCCCAGACCATCCATGTCGCCGATGCCGATGAGCTCGAAGCGGACTTCGCGGCGTGGCTGGCCGGCAAGGCCAGGATCGGGATCACCGGGGGCACCTCCACCCCCGAGGTCGACCTCGAGGCGGTACGCGATCGAATCTACGCGCTGACCGGCTAAGTCGCCGGGCCGGATGGCCGGCTGCGTGGGCCCGCCGATGCCCGCCGATGCCCGCCGATCCGTAATTCTCACCCCTGGAGGCCTACGGCGAAGAAGCGGCGGCCCGGAGACCTTTCCGCGGGCCTGCCTCTCAGTCTGTGAGAATTACGCTCCGTGGGGCCGCGGATGAGCTCACCGGCTTGCCATAAGCCCCCGCAGCAGAGAAACAACGCTAAGACGGCGATGGCCAGGCGAGGAGAACGCCGCCGGCAGGATCTAGCATCACCACCCGGGATGCCATGCGTGTCCGCACTTGGGGCGCTGCGCGGCGTCGCGTTCCCGGCTCACTGAGCCAGGCCATTCGGCTCCACCAGTCGTCGCAGCCGTCGGCGCAGGACCTTGTACGAGAGGCGCCGTCGCGCGATGTCGTAGTTGCGCCGCGCCCGCAGACCCTGGCGCTGCGGGTTGGCCAGCACGCTGCGCACGGTCGCTACGGTCTCATCGGTGATCTGCCCGTCGATCTCGATGAGTTCCAGGCCGAGCGGCGCGATGTCGGCCACGTACACCGGATAGCGGTTCACCACCACCGGCCGGCCGTAGAAGACGGCCTCGAGCAGCGCGTTGCCGTAGCCCTCGTACAGGCTCGGATAGGTGACCAGATCGGCCGCCAGGTAGGCGTCATGCAGGGTATGTGCCGGCCCGAGGCGCTTGCCCTCCAGGTCCGGCTCGAAGCGATCCGCGGCGTAGGAGAGGCGCACGCCGGCGCGCTCCGCCTGCCGCTCGAGCTCGACGAGGTAGTCGAGCCCCTCGTCGCCGGCAGGGCTGGTGATGAGCAGCACCGCGTCGGGATCCCCGAGTCGCCCGAGCAGCTCGATTGCAAGCTCGATGCCCTTGCGCGGCACCACCCGTGTCGGCTGGACCACGAGCAGGCCACGGTCACCCATCCCCAGCTCGGCGCGCATCCGGCGCCGCATGGCGGGGTGCGGGCGCGGCCGCGGGCGCTCAAAGTCGAACACGTTGGGCACCACCATCGAGTCGAGGCCGCGCCTGGCACGCAGCTGGGCGGCCGCCAGGCTGTTGATGCTCACGTGGCGGACGTTGGGCAGGTCGGGGGGAAACGCCTCGTCGAGGAGCTCGGGCACCACGCAGCCCCTGAAGCGATCCCGCTCCCACCAGTAGTCGTGGTGGTGGCCGATGGTCGGGATTCCGCGTCGCTCCACCGTTCGTCGCAGCGCAAGCGCCAGCGGCAAGTGCATCGGGATGGCCCATGCGTTTTCGACGATGAGCTGCTCGAGATGTTCGGACTCGATCCAGTTGTTGAGCACCGGAATCAGCAGGTCGGCGAGGCGCTCGATCTCCGCCCGGACAGCTGTCGCGTCGCTGTCAGGGTCGAAGGCTGCGGCCGTGACACGGGCTGCCGGCGGCCACGAGAAGTGCATCGGCGGCACCAGGCGAGCGCTGGCGCGCAGCGCGTCCACCTCGCCGGCGCAGAGGCGGATCTCGTGGCCCATGCGCTCGAGCGCGATCTCCCACTTGGAGGTCTCAAAGGTCACGCCGTCGACTCCGGCGAGGCGGGTCGACACAATCCCGATACGCATCGCGCCGATGCTAGCCGGGACTCGAGGACACCGATGCCTACTGCCGCCCGCCGATCGACATTTCTCACCCTCGGAGGCTTATGCCGAAGGCGCGGTCGTCACCGACCTCTTCGACAGCCTGCCTCTCAACCTGTGAGAAGAATGCTCCTGTGGGCCGCGGATCAGCCCACTTGCGTCCCATAGCCCCCGCAGCAGAAAAATGACGGCCAGTCGCCCGCGAATCGACAGGACGCCACCAATCGCGCTGACGCGAGCCGCGAGCCGCGAGCCACGAGCCGCGAGCTTCGAGCCCGCTGAAGGCTACACTCGGCGCATGGCCTCCCTTCCCGTCGTCGCTATCGTCGGCCGCCCGAACGTGGGCAAATCGACACTCTTCAACCGCCTCGTCGGCCAGCGCGTCGCGATCGTCGAGGACATTCCCGGCACCACGCGCGACCGCGTGTACGGCATCGGCGAGTGGAACGGACGGCGTTTCACGCTGGTTGACACCGGCGGCCTTGAGCTCGAGCCGGGGAGCGATCTGGAGTCGCGCGTGCAGGACCAGGCTCGCGTGGCGATCGAGGAGGCGGAGCTCGTCCTGTTTGTGGTCGACGCCGCCATCGGGCTGGCTCCCCTGGACCACGAGGTGGCAGACCGTCTGCGCCGCGCCGGGAAGCCCACCATTCTGGTCATCAACAAGGCTGACAACCCGCGTCGCGAGCTCGAAGGCGCCGAGTTCTACGCCCTTGGATTCGAGCCGACGATCACCGTCTCGGCACAGCACGGCCGCAGTACCGGCGACCTGGCCGATCTGCTGGTCGAGATGTTGCCCCCCGCGCAGGCGGGGGAGGCGGAACCGGAGGCATCGGTCTATGACGACCGCGACCTGGCCGAAGGCGACCTCCAGGAGCTGGCCGAGACAGAGATGGGACCGCCCCGCGTGGCAGTCGTCGGTCGTCCCAACACCGGCAAGAGCACCTTTGTCAACCGCGTGCTGGGAGAGGACCGCATGATCGTCTCGAGCCTTCCCGGCACCACACGCGACCCGGTCGACTCCGCGGTGCTGGTCGACGGCGAGCCGATGATCCTGGTCGACACGGCGGGCATTCGGCGGCGTGGCTCGATCGACCAGGGGATCGAGCGCTACAGCGTGCTGCGGGCGATGAAGGCGATCGAGCGGGCCGATGTGGCGGTGGTGATGACCGATGCGGTGGAGGGCTACACCGCGCAGGACGCCCACGTGGTGGGACACGTGCTGGAGGCGTTCAAGGGGATCGTGCTGGTCATCAACAAGTGGGACGCCCTGGAAAAGGACGGCCATACCGCTGACGAGTGGCTGCACAAGCTGCGCCGCGAGGCGCCATACCTGGCCTGGGCCGATATCGTGTTCGCCTCGGCACAGACCGGGCAGCGCGTCGATCGCATTCTGCGCGAGGCGCGCCGGGTCGCTGAGGAGCGATATCGACGAGTCTCGACCGGTGAGCTCAACCGGCTGATCAGCGAAGCGGTCCGCGAGCATCCGCCGGCCCACGTCCGCAACCGGCTGCCGAAGGTGCTCTACGCCACCCAGGTCGCGGTGGCGCCGCCGACCTTCGTGATCTTCGTCAACGACCCCGAGCTGATCCACTTCAGCTACCGGCGCTACCTCGAGAACCGGATCCGGGCCGAATACGGGTTCCTCGGCACGCCGATCAAGCTCATCTTCCGGCAGCGGGTCTCGGAGGAGGCGGCCCGTCGTCCAACGCGTCCGCGGCGCGCCTCGCGGACCTCCCGCGCCCGCCGTTAGAACCTGCCGCTACCCGTTTCGGCGACGGCTGCTATCGTGGCCCCCGTGACAACACCGGCCATGGCGACCCCGCGGATCCTGCTGTACACCGGCAAGGGAGGCGTGGGCAAGACGAGCATTGCCGCTGCCACCGCGCTGAACTGTGCGGCGCGCGGCTACCGCACGATCGTCCTCTCCACCGACCTCGCTCACAGCCTGGGTGACGCGTTCGGCATCGAGCTGGGCCCCGAGCCGCGCCAGATCGCCCCCAACCTGTGGGGCCAGGAATCGGATGCCTATTACAACGTGGCGCGGTATTGGGGCCGCATCCAGGGCTACGCGGCCAGCCTGCTGCGCTGGCGCGGGTTGGATGAGGTGCTGGCCGAGGAGATGACGGTGCTGCCGGGGATGGACGAGGTCGGCAGCCTGCTGTGGATCGCCGAGCACCACGATTCGGGAAAATACGACGTCATCGTGGTCGACGCTGCTCCGACCGGCGAGACGCTGCGCCTGCTGTCCCTGCCGGAGGCGGCCAAGTGGTGGATGGAGAAGATCGAGCCGATCGGGCGGCGCATCAGCAAGCTGACCGGGCCCCTGATTCAGCGGGTGGTGGGCATGCCGATGCCCGGCGGCGATGTGTTCGATGCGGGCGAGGACCTCTTCCGCCGCCTGGACCATATGCACGAGCTGCTGGCCGATCCCGACAAGTCCTCGGTGCGAGTGGTGCTGACCCTCGAGCAGGTCGTCATCAAGGAGGCCCAGCGGTCGTTCACCTACTTCCACCTGTACGGCTATCCGACCGACCTGGTGATCACCAACCGGATCCTGCCCGACGACGTGAAGTGGCTCTTCTTCAAAGGCTGGTACGACGCGCAACAGCGCAACGCACCGTTGGTCGAGGAGGCATTCAGCCCGATCCCAGTGCTCAAGGCACCTTTCTTCGACCGCGAAGTGGTGGGCATCGCGCTCCTCACCGAGCTTGGCGAGCGCCTGTACGGCGAGACCGACCCGACGACCCATTTCTACCGCGGCCGCCCCTACTCGGTGGTGCGCGATGGCGGAGACTACGTCATGTCGGTGGAGCTGCCGTTCGCGATGAAGGAGGCGATCAAGCTCTCGCGCCATGCGGACGAGATCGTGATCGAGGTTGGCACATGGCGGCGCAACCTCGTCTTGCCGCGAGCCCTTGTCGAGGCACCGACCCTTGGCGCAAAGTTCGATGACCACGTCCTGAAGGTTCGATTCTTGGCTCCACCGCGGCCCCCACCTAGAGGCAAGAAACATGAGCGACAAGACAACCACTGACCTGGAAGCACGCATAGACGAGCTGGAACGCCGCACGCGACGCGGCGACAGCCGGGAGAGCATGGAGACCGCTTTCTGGGCGGTGATGCACAACGTGTTTCCCGAGGACACCCGGCGCCATCTCAAGGCGGCCAGCCGCGAGCAGCTGATGGCGGCTCGCAGCTACCTGGATCACTGGATCGCCAGGATGGACGACAAGCCGGCGTCCGAGAAGCAAGTCGAACGCGAAACGATCGAGGTCGAGTAGCTGCCGGCGATGACCGACCAGATTGGTGTGATCGGGGCCGGAGCCTGGGGCACCACCCTGGCGGTCAAGCTGGCTGCCGCCGAGCGTCCGGTCACCATCTGGGCGCACACCCCGACGGCCAATACGGAGCTGGCCGCCTCGCGCGAGAACAGCCGCTACCTGCCGGGGATCACCTTCCCGCCGAACATCCGGGTGGCCACCGATGAGGCCTACCTGGCCGAGCCGCATCGACTCTTCGTACTCGCGGTTCCATCGGCGCATCTCCGCGCGACGCTGGCGCGCCTGCGCCAGCACCTCTACCCGGGTGCGACTCTGCTGAGCGTGGTGAAGGGGATCGAGGAGCGGACCCACCTGCGCATGAGCGAGGTGATCGAGGAGGAGCTGCCCGGCCGGCGGGTGGCGGTCCTCTCCGGCCCAAACCTCGCCCGCGAGATCGCAGCAGGCCTGCCCGCGGGCACCGTGGTTGCGGCGGGGGACAGCGAGCTCGCCGCTGAGATGGCTGCCCTCTTCGCGTCCGATCGGTTCCGCGTGTACACCAATCCCGATGTAGTTGGGGTCGAGCTGAGCGGCGCGCTGAAGAATGTCGTGGCGCTGGCGGCTGGCTTCGTGGACGGGCTCGGCCTGGGGGATAGTGCCAAGGCGGGGATCATCACCCGCGGCCTCGCCGAGATGACCCGGCTGGGCGTGGCAGCCGGCGCCCATCCCCTGACATTCGCCGGACTGGCCGGGGTCGGCGACCTGATCGCGACCTGCATGAGCCCGCTGTCCCGCAACCGCCACGCCGGAGAGCTCATGGCTTCGGGCGTCTCCTGGACGGAAGCCGCGGCGCAGCTCAACGGGGTGGCGGAAGGAGTCTTCACCGTGCGCGGCGCCCTTGAGTTGGCTGCCAAACACGCCGTGCAGCTGCCGATCGCCGAGCAAGTGGAGGCAGTGGTCCACGGCGGCCGCCCACCGATGCAGGCAGTCGCGGAGCTGATGCAACGCGTTCCGCAGGACGAGCTGCGCCGCTCAGAGTGATCCCCGGCGCTGCAGTTCAGCCGGGCTCAAGCGGAAGGTAGGCCGGCCACCACATGGCGCGGTCGACCGCCGGTTCGATCTCCTCCGCGCGGTACTGCCGCCCATAGCCGCTCTCCTGGGCGTGATGCACCAGCGCGATGGCGATGGCGCGGGCACAGGTGCGCAGCTCCGAGATGGGCGGGTACAGTGCGCCGGCTGCCAACCGCTCTGGCGTCAGCAGACCGGCCAGCACGCGAGCGGCGACCAGGAATGCGTCGTCGGTGAGCTCGCGCGCTTCGGCCACGATCGCCCCGAGCCCGATCCCGGGAAAAATGAAGACGTTGTTGGCCTGGCCGATGGTTCGCTGTCCTGTCGGGCCGTCGACATCGGGGAATGGGCTGCCGGCGGCGACCAGGGCGCGGCCGTCGGTCCAGGCGAGGATCTGGTCAGGTCGCGCCTCGGCACGATCGCCCGGATTGGACAGCGGCAGGATGATCGGCTCGCGATCGTGGCGGGCCACCTCGCGGACCAGCTTCTCGGAGAAGGCGCCGTGGGACCCGGTGGTGCCGATCAGGATGGTGGGCCGGAACGCCGCCGCGACCGCCACCGGGTCCCGCCGTGCCACCTCGTCGAGCCCGAGGGCGGCTGTTCGAGCTTCGTCCATGGCGCTGGGGCGTTGATCGTCGGCGAGGTCGGGCCGCGACGTCTCGACCAGCCCATGGCTGTCGAGCAACGCGATCGCGTCGGCCGCTGCGGCGCGGTCGACCCCCTCCTCGGCGAGCTCCCGCAGGAAGAGGCGCGCGATGCCCAATGCCGCCGCGCCGGCACCCAGGAACAGCACGCGCTCGCCGGAGAGCTCTCCCCGCGATGCCCGTGCCGCAAGCAGTCCGGCCAGTACGACCGCGCCGGTCCCCTGGACGTCGTCGTTGAAGCTGGGCAGCCGATGGCGATAGCGCTCCAGCACGCGCAGGGCATTGTGCTGCTTGAAGTCCTCCCATTGAACGAGGGCCCGCGGGAAGACGCGTCCGACCGCATCGACGAATGCCTCCACCACCTCGTCGTAGGCCTCGCCGCGCAGGCGCCGCTCTCGGTAGCCCAGGTAGAGGGGATCCGCCAGCAACTCCTCGCGACCGGTCCCCACGTCGAGGCTCACGGGGAGCGTCTGGGCGGGGTAGATGCCGGCCGCCGCGGTGTAGAGCGCCAGCTTGCCGACCGGGATCGCCATGCCGCCTGCCCCCTGGTCGCCGAGGCCCAGGATGCGCTCGTTGTCGGTGACTACGATCAGGCGCACGTCGCGATCGGTCGCCGCCCGCAGAATCGCGTCGATCCGACCGATGTCGGCCGGCGTGATCCATACGCCGCGCGGCCGCCGGAAGATGTGGCTGAACTCCTGGCAGGCACGACCGACGGTGGGGGTGTAGACGATCGGAAGGAACTCCTCGAGGTTGTCCAGCAGGAGCCGATAGAAGAGCGTCTCGTTGCGGTCCTGAAGCGCCGCCAGGCCAATGAAGCGCTCCAGGTCGTCCGACTTGCGCCGGACGTGCTCCAGCTCAAGAGCGAGCTGCTCCTCAATGGTCGAAACGCGCGCCGGCAGCAGGCCGCGCAGACCGAACTGGTCGCGCTCCTCATCGGAGAAGGCGGTGTCCTTGTTCAACAGCGGATGGGCGATCAGCTCCGGTCCGCGACGGCGCACCACGATCGGGCCTCGCGGCGCCTCGAGCGCCGGGGGCGCGGTCGAACGAGTCGCAACCCTCTCCATCGCGCCTGACAGTACGCGCTCAACCGATGCGGCGGAAGGGCCGTTGGGACCCCCGATCGAAGGTCGGATGGCCCGCGTGTCGTAGACTTACGACCGCGCGGTCGGGGCGTAGCGCAGTCTGGTAGCGCACCTGAATGGGGTTCAGGAGGTCGAAGGTTCGAATCCTTTCGCCCCGACCAATACCACGGCCTCGCTCCCTCTGCGGCCAGTCACGGTCACCGACCGGCACGAGGCGACCGAAGGAGGTCGAGCAGAGACTGGTTCAGGCGGTCGAGGCGTCGATCATCGGCTTGACCTCGCCAATCCAGCGTTCGATCGTCTCGGCGTCGTAAGGCGCCGGCAGCTCGGCGATGAAGGTGTGGAAGCCGAGCTCCTTGCGCTCGACCATCATCTGCGCGATCTCTTCGGCAGTTCCGATCCAGAAGGTGTCATCGCTCTCCACCTCGCTCAACGGCGTGCGGTTGTGCTCCATCTGTGCCTCCCATACCCGTCGCGCCTCGGCGGCGGAGTCGCGGATCAACGGCTTGCAGCCGAACGTGAGTTCGATGTGCGCCGGATCACGGCCAACCGCCTCGCAATGAGCGCGAAGGACCTCGACCTTGTGGCGGGCGAGTTCGAGGCTGCCCATCATGTTCCACATGTCGGCGTACTTCGCCACGGTGCGCAGCGTCTTCCGCTCGCCGGAACCGCCGATCATGATCGGCAAACGGCCCTGGACGGGCGGCGGCGCCAGCCGCAGGTGATCGAAGGCGTAGCGGCCGCCGGAGTTCGAGGTGACCTCCTGGCCGTCGAGCAGGGCGCGCATCGCGCCGGCCGCCTCGTCCAGCCAGTCGAGCCGCTGCCCAAAGCCGGTGCCGAACTCGATGCCGAACGCGGTGTGCTCCAGCTCGAACCAGGCACCGCCGATGCCGAGGATGGCGCGGCCGTCGCTGAGGTGATCGAGCGTGGTGGCCGCCTTCGCCACCAGGCCCGGATTGCGGAACGTGTTGGCGCCGACCAGAAGCCCCAGCCGGGCGCGGCGGGTGACCTTGGCCAGCGCGGCGAGCGTCGCGTAGCCCTCGAAGATCGGCTGGTAGGGGTCGCCAAAGATGGCGTACAGGTGATCCCAGGCCCACAGGTGATCGTAGCCCAGCTCGTCGATATGCCGGGCCGTCCGCTCGAGGGATGGCCAGTCGGTCGCCTGGTTCCAGAGCAGAACGCCGAGCCGCGTTTCCATCGGTCAGAACCTCCAGTCAATCGTACCGGTCGCCACCGCAGGATCGGGCCGACCAGCATCTCTCCCCGCCTCAGCCCCGCGAGAGGGCGAAACCGATGAAGTGGCGGCGGCGTTCGGCGGTCTACGCCCTTGCCAGGTGACCACAGAGCCAGTGTATGCACGTCGCCCATCAGGCCGCCTCGAATGTCGACCAGACGGAAGCCGGTACGATCACCCGGCACCTGGTATCTGCTGGGTTGAGTCCTTTCGCCCCGACCAATACCACGTCCTCGCAATGCATTGCGCGCTTCGGGTACCCTCGGGGCATGCCAAGGATCGGGGAAAGGCTGGCCGGGCGTTACCGTCTCGACGCTCGGATCGGGTCGGGTGGGTTCGCCACGGTCTTTCGCGCCCGCGACCTGCGACTCGAACGTGACGTTGCGGTGAAGGTGCTCCTCGCCAACCACGCGACGGATTCGGTCATCGCCGCGCGCTTCGACCGCGAGGCACGGGTGCTCGCCGCGGTCAGCCATCCGAACGTGGTCGCCGTCCACGACGTCGCCCCGGGCGACCCGGCGACCGCTGCAGAGCCGTTCCTGGTCATGGACCTGTGTGACGGCGGTTCCCTCGCGGATCGTCTCGCCGCGTCAGAGACTGGGGCGCTCCCTCCGGATGAACTCGTTCCGGTCCTTGTCGACGTCGCGGCTGGCCTCGACGCACTGCACGCCCGAGGGATCGTCCATCGTGACCTCAAGCCGTCGAACGTCCTGCTGTCCGACGGCCGGGCACGGATCGCGGACCTCGGGATCGCCGCCACCGGTCCGAGCGAACTGACCACCATTGGGACCACCATCGGCACGCTCGCCTATCTCGCGCCGGAGCAGCTCGCGGGCGAGCCGGGGAGCCGCGCCAGTGACGTGCATGCCCTCGGGGTTATCGCCTTCCTCGGCCTGACCGGGATGCTCCCTCGTCCCGCCGGCAGCGTCGCCGAGGTCGTCGCGGCGAGCGTCCAGCCGGTCCGCCCCGTCTCCGCCCTGGGACCCGGTCTCGGCTCAGCGTTTGATCCGGCGATCGCGCGCGCCCTCGCCGGCGACCCTTCTCAACGGCCCACGGCGTTTGAGTTCGGGGCAACGCTCGCCACGGCCCTCGAGCGCTGGCGGGCCGAGCCGGCGTCGGTGGCGGCGGGCGAGGCGACCACCCTCACCAAGGTGCCACTCCCCGTCGATGGCGTTGCGGCCGCGGCCGTCGCTGTCACGACGCGCCGGGGCGGATGGTTGATCGCCACAGCGGGCACCGTGGCCGTGGCCCTTTTCCTCGGGTTGGTGGCCTTCCTGCTCTTCGGATCAAACGGTTCTGGTGGGACGGCGTCTCCCTCGGCCGCAGTCAGCGTCGGCGGGAATCCGTCGGCCTCCGCGACCGTCGACCCGTACGGCGACGCCGGCGCCGCGAGCGACGAGATGCGTGCGGCGATCGCAGCCGCCCGCGGACCCGACGGCCTGAACGGGCGCGAGGCGAAGGATCTCGAGAGCCTTCTCGATCGGTTCAACCAGGCGCTCAACGAGCAAGATCTAAAGACAGCGCGCGATGAGGCGGGCAAGCTGGCCGCGCAGGTCAGCCAGTTCATCGACCAGCGGGCCGTCGGCGCTGAGGCCGCCTCTCGGCTCCGGACCGCCGCCGATCGGCTCGTCGCGGCTGCGAACGCCCTCCCGACATCGCCCAAGTGATGCCGTTTTGGCGGGCCGTGCTCGGCTATAAGCTGCGCGCCGACAGCCCCGACGCGGACCTGGTCGATCCGCAGGATCGCGGCCCGGCGTTCTGGTTCGAGTCGATGGACGAGCCGCGCCCGGGTGACGGCGGCGCGATCCACGTCGCGATCTGGGTGCCGTACGAGCAGGTGGAGGCTCGCATCGCTGCGGCGCTCGCTGCCGGCGGCCGGATGGTGCGCGACGAGTTCGCACCCGCTTGGTGGACGCTGGCCGACGCGGCTGGCAACGAGGCCGATATCTCCACCGCGATGGGCCGCGACTGACGGTGAGAGGCCGGCGTCAACCGCGCATCGATCACGGCGGCCGCTGCCTGCCCCTCGGCCTGTGGATGGCATGTGGACAACGGGCCGCGCCTCAGGAATGGATTGTGGGTAACCGACTGGACTGTTGAGCGACCGACGCCCACGATAGACGCGGCGGGCGCCGGAGAAATCGCTCGACCGGTCACCAGGGGTGACACTGGAGCGGACACCCGAGGCGGCACTCGATCCAGGCCAACAGCGTTTCGGTAGTGCCGGGTTGGTCGGCAGAGCCGAGACAACACCCGACCTGCGACGGCAACGTCACAGGCACGGAACTGGACGCGGGACCATCCACGGGATCTTGCCACCGGATCATCCACTGGAATCGGCGCGGGGGTTACTCCGGCCCTCGCTGTTTTCATGCGCCATCGGCACCGCTCAGCTGGACGTGGGGTCCCCTTGGCCCGACCCATGAAGGGGTACACCGGGTCGTCGTACCCGTTGGCCGAGGCAGACCCTCCCCGTGGGTAGTGGGTCATGTCAGTATGCACGAGCCCCGTCCGCCGGACGGAATCGGCGATCATGCGCTGGTGCCGGCAGGTAGAGCAGACATGGAACGGCAGTTAGGCTATCCCGCGCCGCGCATCGACCGCCGGGCACCTCGAAGATTGCGGGTGACCCGATGACGACGACGCCGCTTCGCGATCTCCTGCGATCCCGGGGCACCCAGGCGGACCCGGAGGCGCCCATCGTGCTCGAGCACCGTGAGGCGCTGATCTACACCCTGGGGAAGGCCGCGGAGCTCGAGCACTACGTGATGTGCCAGTACCTCTACGCCGCCTTCTCCCTCAAGCAGACCGAGGCCGAAGGCATCTCCGCCGAGGGGCTGGCGCGCGTCAAGCAATGGCGGCACACGCTCTTCGAGATCGCGGAGCAGGAGATGTTGCACCTGGCGCTGGTCGAGAACCTGCTCACCGCGGTGGGCGGCGCTCCACGACTGGCGCGTGCGAACTTCCCGCTGCCGGTGCGCAGCTACCCCGCCGGCATCCAGATGGCCCTCCTTCCATTTGGCGAGATGGCGCTCCGGCATTTCGCCTACCTCGAGCGACCCGAGGGGCTGACGATGGATGATGCCGACGGTTTTGCTGCCCTCGAGCAGGCTGCGCCCCTGCCGCCAGCCGCCGAAGACGAGATCGGGCCGCACCTCCAGGACTTCACCACCATCGGGCACCTCTATCGGTCCATCGAGGGAGGACTGGCCCACCTGGCGGAGAAGCTCGGGGAGGATCGGCTCTTCATCGGTCCGCCCTCCGCGCAGGCAACCGCCGTCCATTTCCGATGGGACGAGCTGGTGGCGGTGACGGACCTTGCCTCAGCCCGTCGGGCGCTGGCGACGATCGTGGAGCAGGGAGAGGGGGCGCGCGGCGACTGGCGCGATGCCCACTTCGGCCGGTTGGTCACAGTCCTCGATGAGTACGTTGCCGCGCGGGACGCCGATCCCGCATTCGAGCCGGCTCGGCCGGTGCTGCTGGCTCGTGTGCGAATGCCTGAGGATGGCCCAGCGACGCCGATCATCAGTGAGCCGTTCACCGCTCGTTGCATGGACCTGTTGAACGCCGTGTACGAAGTCCTGCTCCAGATGCTGGCGCGCTATTTTGCGCACACCGATGAGACCGAGGGGCAGCTGGCGGCCCTGGCGGACGTGGCTGTAGGCCTGATGTACGGCGCCGTCAAGCCGCTGGGCGGGCTCGTCACGCGGCTACCCGTCGGGATCGAGTACCCCGACGTGACTGCCGGACCGGCCTTCGAGCTGTTCTACGCGGTGGATTACCTGCTGCCGCATCGGGAAGCGGCCTGGATCCTGATGGAGGAGCGGCTGCGCGAGGTTGCGGACCTCGCGATGCGGTGCCGGGACGCGTGCATTCCGACGTTCCTCGTGCCATTGAGCAGGATCACCGACGCGCTGCGCGCGAGTGCCGACAAGCTCAGCGCGGCGGGCGTGCTTGCCGCAGGAGAAGCGTAGATGCCGAAAGGGAGCTCAGATGTCGAGCTCCCCGTGGGCTATATCGCGCGGATCATCGACCCCGCCACCGATTCCGAGGCCATCACCGAGCTGTGCGCCGCGGCTGGTGTTGCTGAGTACGGGACCCCCGACATCACGCTTCAGGCAGTGCGGGAGAGTTACAACGCTCCCTCCTTCCAGCCCGAGACCGACGGCCGACTGGTGGTCGATTCGAAAGGCGACCTCGCTGCTGTCGTCGAGTACTACGACAACGACGCGGAACATGTGGCGCCGTTCGTGTACATACGCGTGCGCCCTGATCTCCTCGAATCCGGGATAGGGGAGTCGCTTCTGGCCTGGGCGTCCCACCGCGGCGAGGCCACCGTGGAGCTTGCGGCGCCCGATCTGCGGGTAAGCCTGCATTCCAGTGCGGCAGGGGTCAACGAGCCGATGGACCGCATCTTCGAGCGCAGCGGTTGGGGTCTCGAGCGGATCTTCTGGACGATGGAGATCGAGTTGGGCGCCGAGATCCCGACGGTGCCGACCCTGCCGGAGGGGATGCGCATCCGGGCCACCGTCGCCGACCGGGATGAGCAAGCGATCCACGCGGCGGAGGTCGATGCCTTCGCCGACCACTATGGCTACCTGCCGCGTGTGTTTGAGGACTGGCTTGGATTTGCGACCAAGCTCTACCCGTACGACCCGAGCCTCTGGTTCCTGGCTGTCGCGGGCGACGAGATTGCCGGGATCGCCCTCTGCATCCTGGAGGCCATCGGCCGGCCGGACCTTGGCTGGGTCAATGTGCTCGGCGTCCGGCCGGCCTGGCGTGGGCGAGGCGTCGGGCTTGCGCTGCTGAAGCATGCATTCGCCGAGCTTCACCGCCGTGGCAAACGGCAGGTGGGTTTGGGCGTCGACTCGGAGAGCCTGACCGGCGCCACCCGGCTCTACAAGCGTGCTGGAATGCACGTGGCGCGGGATGCACGTGCGTACACGTGGGTGATGCGAGAGGGCCGCGAGATTCGGCCGATCTGAGGAAGCAGTCCAGTCTCTCAGTGAAAGGATGACCCGCTCCTTGGGCGATCTCGGCCTCAGCGCTGAGAGGGATGCAGAACGCCCGGTCCTTGCGGACCGGGCGTTCCGTCGAATCGCTACTCGGGCGCTTGCGCGCCCGCGCGCAGATCGGTGCTAGGCGGCAGAGACCTTGCCGGCGCGGGGACCGCGGGGGCTGGACTCGACCTCGAAGTTGACCTTCTCGCCGCCGACCAGGCGATCGAACTCAAGGGTTCGATCGAGCCCGTCACGGTGGAAGAAGTACTCCTTGCCGTCCTCGGCTGCGATGAAGCCGAAGCCTCGGTCGGAGACGACCTTCTTGATGGTGCCTGTGGTCATGAAAACCTCGTTCTCTTCTCGAAGTAAGCCGACGACGCACGGCCGGCTCGAGAAGGAACCTGACGACCACGCGGGAACCTCCCAAGAGGGGAGGATGCACCGAGTCTACTCCTTTTGACCGCAAACGCCCAGCAATCGCCTACCATGTGCCGTCCCATGACTGATCTGCTCGGCGTTATCGCTGCGTCGTACGGCGTCGTGATGGCCCTTTCGCCGGCGCTCCAGATTCGTCGCATGCTGATCACGCGCTCGTCGGCCGACGTATCGGTGGCCTACCTGGCTGTCCTCGAGGTGGGATTCGCGCTGTGGTGCGCCTACGGGGTGGCGCTGGGCAACCCGGCAATCGTGGTTCCGAACGTGGTCGCGTTCACCGTCGGGCTGGCCACGCTCGTCGTGGTATTCCATTTCCGGACCGCACCCGCAGCGGTCGAAAGCGACTGAAGCCAGGCGGGCCGGTCGGCGACGTTTGACCCCCGCGAGGCGTGCTCTTCGGCACTAGGCCCCCGGGTCCAACACTCCCACCGTCCTTGGCAACGGGTCGCGACGGCCCGACCTTGCAGTGACACGGAGGGTACCCCGCCATGGCGCGTCGGGTAGTGATCATGGGGGCCGCGGGTCGCGACTTCCACAACTTCAATGTCGTCTATCGGGACGACACCGCGTACCAGGTGGTGTCGTTCACCGCCACCCAGATCCCCGGCATCGCCGGGCGGCGCTATCCGGCCGAGCTGGCCGGCTCGCTGTACCCCGACGGGATCCCGATCGTCCCCGAATCCGAGCTCGATGACCTCCTGGCGCGTGAGGCGATCGACGAGGTGGTCTTCGCCTACAGCGACGTCAGCCATGAGACCGTGATGCACGCGGCGTCGCGGGCCCTGGCTGGCGGAGCCGATTTCGTGCTGCTCGGCCCGTCGCGCACCATGCTCACCGCCCACCGTCCGGTGATCGCCGTCTGCGCCGTGCGCACCGGGTCGGGCAAGAGCCAGACCACTCGTCGCGTCGCAGAGATCATCGCAGCGTCCGGGCTGCGGGTCGCCGTGGTGCGCCACCCGATGCCCTATGGCGACCTGGTTGCCCAGCGGGTCCAGCGCTTCCAGACGCTGGCCGACCTCGACACGGCGAGCGCCACCATCGAGGAGCGCGAGGAGTACGAGCCCCACATCGCTGCTGGCCGCGTGGTCTTCGCGGGGGTCGATTACGCGGCAATCCTGGCGGCCGCAGAGGCTGAGGCGGACGTCATCCTGTGGGATGGCGGCAACAATGACCTGTCGTTCTACCGGGCCGACCTGCTCATCGTTGTGGCCGACCCGCTGCGGGCCGGCGACGAGCTGCACTATCACCCCGGTGAGGCGGTGCTGCGGATGGCCGACGTGGTGGTGATCAACAAGGTCGACTCAGCCAGCGCCGGCCAGATCGAACAGGTGCACGCCGACATCGCCTGGCTGAACCCGAGGGCTGCCATCCTCGAGGCACGCTCCGCGGTCCGGGTCGAATCGCCGATCGACAGGGCGCGCGTAGTGGTGGTAGAGGACGGGCCGACCCTTACGCATGGGGGAATGACCTTTGGTGCCGGGATCGTCGCGGCGCAGCGCTTCGGCGCAACGCCGATCGACCCGCGGCCCTACGCCGTCGGCAGCATCGCCATGGTGCTGGAACGCTACCCCGACCTCGGGCCGCTGGTGCCGGCGATGGGCTACGGCGACGAGCAGACGCGCGAGCTGGCGGCCACCCTCGACGCGGTGCCGGCCGACCTGGTGCTGGCGGCCACGCCGATCGATCTGACCCGCGTCCTCTCGGTCAACAAGCCGGTGGTTCGCGTTCGCTACGACCTCGACGAGACCGATCCGGGAGCGCTCCAGGCGCTCCTCGAGCCGGTGGTCAAGCTTGCGCGGGTGGCGCAGGCGGTGGGCGGTCGTTAGCAGCGGGGTATAGCCGGCGGGGTGTCACGGCGGGTAGCATCCCGGCGTGACCAGTCCTGGCCCGCTCCCCGTCGCGCCACCGTTCGTCCTGCGCGCGGAGCTGCTGACGCCGCTGGCCGGCGGCGGACTGCGCCACGAGCCTGACGCGCGCATCGAGGTGGATGCGGAGGGTCGCCTGGTCAGGGTCGCCGCCTGGCGTGACGTTGATGCGGTGGGGCCGATGCCGCTGCTCGATCTGCGCCCCTGGCTGGTGGTGCCCGGCATGGTTGATCTCCATGCGCACCTGCCGCAGCTGCCGAACGCCGGCGTGGGCGCCGGGCTGGACCTGCTGAGCTGGCTCGAGCGCTACATCTTCCCGCTCGAGCAGCGCTTCGACACGCCGACCGCCGAGCTCATCGCACCTGCGGCCTTTCGGGCGTTTGCGCGGGCCGGCACCACCACCGTGGTGGCGTACGGGGCGCTGTGGCCGGACAGCCTCGAGGCCTGCTTCAGGGCGGCCGAGGCGCATGGCATTCGCGCGGTGATCGGCAAGGTGATGATGGACCGGTTGAGCTACGACACGGCTCGTGATCCGGCGGAGATGCTCGACCTCTCGCTCCGCCAATCAGCAGAGATCTGCGAGCGCTGGCACGGCCGCGATGACGGCCGCTTGGCCTACGCCTTCACGCCTCGATTCGCGGTGAGCTGCTCAGCCGAGATGCTGCGTCGCTCGGCAGAGGCGGCGACGGAGGCCGGTGCGTACTGGCAGACCCACCTTTCCGAGGATCGCGGCGAGATCGCCGAGGTGCGGCGCCTCTTTCCCGAGGCGATCGACTACACGGATGTCTACGACCGTGCCGGTGGCCTGACCAGACATGCCATCCTGGCGCACGCCATCCACCTGTCCGATCGGGAGGTGGCACGGCTGGCGGAGACCGGTGCCGCCGTCGCTCACTGTCCCAGCTCGAATCTCTTCCTTGCGAGCGGGGCGATGCCGCTGTTTCGCTACCTCGCGGCCGGGGTGCGGGTGGGACTGGGCTCCGACGTCGCCGCCGGTCCGGATGCGCCGCTGTTCAGCGTCATGCGAGCGGGCGCCTATACCCAGAACGCGCTCCGGGCCGCCGGCATGACCGATGCTGCGCCCCTGTCACCTGGCGACTGGCTGCGCATGGGAACCCTGGGCGGCGCGGCGGCCCTTGGGCTGGAGGACAGGATCGGCTCGGTCGAGGAGGGCAAGGAGGCCGACCTGGTGGTGATCGATCCGTCGGTCACGCTGCCGTTGGAGGGGGTCGGCTCCCACGTCGCAGACGGCGTCGACGAGATGCTGAGTCGCCTCATCTTCCGGGCGCACCCGGCAATGGTCCGCGCGGCGTGGGTCCGCGGCCGCCTGCTACCCGCCTGAGGCGATCACCATCGGCTAGGCTATGCGCATGGGCACTGAGCGTCTCGTCCAGATCCTGGTCAATGCCGGAGCACTGTATGTGGCCGACTATCTCATCGGTGGCATCAGCTTCGTCGGCGAGTGGTGGAAGTTCCTGCTGGTGGCGCTGGCCTTCAGCCTGCTGAACACCTATCTGCGCCCGATCCTGCGGATTCTGACCTTCCCGATCACGCTGGTCACCATGGGCATCTTCCTGCTGATCATCAACGCCCTCATGCTGCTGCTCACCAGCGCGGTGAGCGACCAGCTCCAGCTTGGCTTCTCGGTCGCGGACTTCGGGGCCGCCTTCCTTGGCGCGATCGTCGTCTCGATCGTGGGCTGGATCCTGTCGATGCTGGTTGGGGCAGGGCGCATGGGGAGCAAGGTCCTCTGATCACCGCGCCGCGCGCCTACGCCACCGGCTTCGCTCTCGCCGCCGCCCTGCTGATCCTGCTCAGCGGACCCCTGCTCCTGTTCAACCCGTGGTTCGTGTCGTGGGAGCAGGCGCGACATGACGTCCCGGCCTCCCTGGGCACCGAGCAGGCCGCCGTGGACGCGGTCACCGCACCGATGCTCCTGGACCTGTTCCGCGACGGCGCGTTTGACGAGGGCCTGGTCAGCCGCGGTCCGATCCTCACCGATCCCGAACGCAGCCACATGCGGGATGTCGGCGCCCTTGTGCGGACGCTCGCGCTCATCGAGATCGGCGCGCTGGTGGTCTTCGTTCTTGGCTGGTGGCGGCTGCGCCGCGAACGATCCCGGCGCGGCAGATTGCTGCTCAGCGGGGCTGCACTGGTGGGAGGTGCCTCGATCCTGGTGGCGGCGCTGTTTGCGATCTCGTTTGATTTCGCCTTCGCCGCGTTCCACGCCCTCTTCTTCAAGGCGGGAACCTGGCAGTTCAGCATCGATTCGGGCCTGATCCGACTCTTCCCCGAACCGTTGTGGTTCGATGCCTCGCTCCTGGCGGGTGGATCGATCGCGGTCGGAGCGCTGCTCGCGGCGCTCGTCGCGCTACGCGATCTTCGCCAGGCTGCGGCGGTCGGCTGAGGCTCGGCTACACTCGGAGGATGGGCCAGTCGATTCGGCTCGGGCGGATTGCCGGGATCGAGATTGGCCTGCACCCCTCCTGGTTCATCATCGCGCTGCTGGTCACCTACTCGTTCGCGGCCGGAGAGCTGCCGACGAATTATCCGAACTGGCAGCCGGCACTCTACTGGGTGGTCGGAGCGAGCATCTCGCTCTTCTTTTTTGGCTCAGTGCTTGCCCACGAGCTGTCCCATGCCCTGGTGGCGCGGCGCTACGGCATGCGGGTGCGCGGCATCACCCTGTTCATCTTCGGCGGCATGGCGAGCATGGAGGACGAGGCCAAGACACCGCGCCAGGAGGCCGTGATGGCGGCTGCCGGGCCGTTGACCAGCCTGGCTATCGGAGCAGCGCTATGGGTCGCCAGCGGCGTGTTGCGAGAGCCGGTCCTGGTGGCCACGGTCGGCTGGCTCGGCTTCATCAACCTGACCCTTGGCCTCTTCAACCTGATCCCTGGCTTCCCGATGGATGGCGGCCGCATCTTGCGAGCAGTGCTCTGGCACGTCCGCGGCGACCGCTACGCCGCCACCCGCAACGCGGCTGCCATCGGGCGGCTCTTCGGCTACCTGCTCATCGCCGTGGGCGTGTACCTGATCTTCCAGGGCAGCAACCTGTTCAGCGGGGTCTGGCTGGCGCTGATCGGCTGGTTTCTCTCCAGCGCGGCCGAGTCAACCGTCGCCCAGTTGAGCGTCCAGCGCTCGCTGCACGGAGTCAAGGTGCGCGAGGTGATGGAAGCCGATCCGGCATCGGTGACTCCCAACGAGAGCGTCGCGGACCTGGTCAATGAGCGCCTGCTGCGCAGCGGCGCCCGCTCGTTCCTGGTGCGCCACGACGATGGCGGCCTGGCCGGCATCGTGACCCTCTCCGACGTTCGGCGAGTACCACGTGAGGATTGGGCGCCCGCCCGGGTGACCGACATCATGACCCGCCACGCCGACCTTGCCACGGTCGGGCCCGATGACCAGGTCGAGGCCGCCCTGAAGCTCCTGCAGGAACGCGAGGTGAACCAGCTGCCGGTGGTCGACGTCGATCACCGCACTGTCCTCGGGCTGCTCACCCGCGCCGGCATCCTGCGACTGATCGAGGCGCGCATGCGCCTCGGCGCCTAGGCC
>JANMPX010000244.1:0-4777 GCA_031370085.1 Chloroflexota bacterium
CGGCGTCGGTCTCTTCCTGACGATCGGCGAGCTGACCAGCCCGGCAGAGCAGATCTTCGAGGCCAGCACCATGCTGCTGGCCGCCGCGGTCGTTACCTGGATGCTCTTCTGGATGCGGCGGACCGCCGCCAACATCCGCGGCGAGCTGCAGGCGGGCATCGACCGCGCCTTGACCGACGGCAGCCTGTGGGGCCTCTCTGCGCTGGCGTTCACTGCCGTCATCCGCGAGGGTGTCGAGACGGCCCTCTTCCTGCTCGGCCAGGTGACCGCGGCCTCCCAGGCGGAGGCGGGTGCGGCAAGCACGATGGCCGGTGCGCTGGTCGGCCTGGCTGCCGCCGCGCTCCTCGGCTACGGCTTCTACCGCGGGGCGCGCGTCATCAACCTGCGGACCTTCTTCACCTGGACCGGGATCGGGCTGGTGTTCATCGCCGCCGGGCTGGTGGCCAATGCGCTGCACGAGCTGATCGAGGTGCAGATCATCGGATTCGGTAGCGGCACCGCCTTCGATATCAGCGCCGTCCTCCCCCATTCGCCGGAGAGCGGCAACGTCCTCGGCCAGCTGCTGCACGCGGTATTTGGCTACAGCAGCGCGCCGGAATGGACGATGCTCGTCGCCTGGCTCGGCTACCTGGTCAGCGTCCTGCTGCTCTACCTGCGCCCGATGCGTCCCGAGGCACCCCCGGCGCCTGCGCCCGAGCAGCGCCCCGTCTCCACCTGAGCCAGCGGCCTAGGCGGCGACCCCGATCCCCATGAAGGCGAGCATCCTGCGCCAGGCATCGTCCGAGGCGACGGCGTGGTCGGCGGCGCTCCGGTCGAAGAAGGAGTGGGGCGCGTCCGGGTAGACCACGGTGGTGTGCTCGACTCCCGCGCCATCCATCGCCGCATCGAACGCGCTGACCGCCTCCGGACCGATCCCCTGGTCAGCGCCGCCCCAGAACGCCAGCACCGGCCAGCGAAAGTTCGTCGCCTCGTCGGCCGGGGCCGGCAGCCCGGCGCGATTCGGTCCCACCGGCCATCCGTAGAAGCCGATCACCCCTGCCAGGCCGATCCCCGCGGCGGCCTGCAGGTAGCTGAGCCGCCCGCCGAAGCAGAAGCCCACGGTGTAGATCCGTTCCGCAGCGCCACCGGGGTCGGAGCGCAGATGGGTTGCGGCGGCGGCGATATCTGCGTTCAACGTTGCGTGTCGGGTCTGGCTGACGTGGGCCATGTAGTCGAAGTCCGTACCTCGACCCGGGGTCTCCGCCGTCCGGCTGAAGTAATCGACGGCGATCGCCTGCACGCCCGCCTCGGCGAAGCGCAGCGCCAGCTCCTCGTAGAACGAATGGAGGCCGCGCACATCGGGCAGGACGACGATTCCGGCTCCGCCGGGCTGCGCTGCGCGGGCCGCATAGGCCCCAACGCGCGTCCCGTCGGCCGAAGCGAGGGTCAGCTCGGCTGCGTCAAGGGCCGCGCCCCGAATGGGAGGAAGCGGCGGATGGGCATCGAGGTCGTGGCACATGCCGGCTAGCCCAGTCGCACGATAGCCACGTACGTACCCACCAGCAGCGCGGCAGCGACCACCAGGTAGGCGCTGACCCGCAGGGACGGCGAGATTTTGCGGGCCAGCAGCGACCCGTCCGGTGCGCGCCACATGCCGCCGAGACTCGGAACGTTGGCCGGCACGAGCAGCACGCCGATCAGTCCGCCGACCAGCAGGCCACCGACGTGCGCCGTCCAGCTGATGAACGGCACGCTGAAGGTGATGATCAGGTTGAGCACCAGGAGGGTGCCGACCCGCGAGAGCATGGCGCGGGCCTGCGGTCCCAGCAGCAGGTGCCGCCTGCGCGAAACGATGAAGGCCAAACCGAAGAGACCGAAGATGGCACCCGAGGCTCCCACCGCCGGGACGCGCGGCGCGGCCAGGATGGTGAGTACGTTGCCCCCCAAAGCGCAGAGCAGGTAGATGGCGGCGTACTCGAGGTGGCCGTACATCTGCTCCATGATCGGCCCGAAGAGCCACAGTGCGTACATGTTGAACGCGATGTGCAGCAGCCCCAGGTGCAGGAAGGCGCCGGTGATCAGCCGCCACCACTCGCCCTGGGCGACAAACGGACCGTAGACCGCGCCTGCCTCGAAGAGCGGGCCGCCGCCACCGGTCAGCGAGAAACCCGATCCGCCGGAGAGCGCGCCGTCGACCAGGAAGACGGCAATGACGATGGCCACGATCCCCCAGGTGACCCAGGCCTGGTAGCTGCCGTACGCGCCGCGCGCCCGGTTGAACTGGCGACGGGCGGCGAAGTCGTGCCCGGTCTCCTTCAGCAGCCAGGCGATCCGGTTCGCGATCGCTCCGCGCTCCTCGGGCGGCGCACGGTGATCGGCCTCGCGGTAGGCGACAACCGCCTCTTCGAGATGACCGTCGCGGACCTCCTGCTCGGCCACCGAGCGCCAGCCGAGCCAGGCGGTCGATCCGCCGCGCCGGGCAGCCTCGCGCCAGGCGACGAGGGCGCCGGCCTCGTCATCCTGTCGATAGCGGGCCGCTCCGATCGCCAGCCAGGCAGCTCCGGCCAGCTCGGCGTCGGGATGGCCGGTGAGGGGCGCGAGGATCTGCACGGCGGCGTCGATCTCGCCAGAATCGAGCAGGCGCTGGCCCTCGGCGAGGCGCAGGCGAGGTTCGTCATCCATGGGTCGGCGCATTATCACAGACAGCGAAACGACCGCCGAGAACTTGGCACCTCGGCGGTCGTCACGCGCCCCCTGGCGGGGAACGGGGCCGTCCCGGCGTCAGCCGGAACGGTCAGGAATGGGTGTGGCTACTTGGCGCGGCGGAGAAAGTCCAGCACGTCGTCGTATCGGAATCGCCGATCGCCTCGCTTGCAGACCCGATAGAACGGGATCTCGCCGCGATCGCCCAGGCGCTTGACGGTGTTCACGTGCAGGTGAAGCATCTCGGCGACCTCGGTCGCAGTCAGCAGTCTCCCGACCTCATTGCTGATCATTGGCAGCGGATTCCTTCACCATCTCGAGTGCCGTGTGCCTGCCCAGGGTCCCCTGTGGTGGAGACGGCGCGGCTTCTGGCCGGATAGTAAGGTTGCGGTGGGCTGGGGAGCCCCGGTACTTTTGGTCCGCATCGAGGGGTACATTCCGCAGTCATGCCGGTCTACGAGCGACATGTCTTCGTCTGCACGCGGGGCGAATGGTGCCCGTCCATCGACGGGGACGGCCTTGCGGTGCACGCCGCCTTGAAGGCCGGCGTGCGAGCGGCCGGGCTGGCTGATCGGGTCCGGGTGAACCACGCCGGTTGCTTCAGCCAGTGCGGCAATGGCCCGATGGCGGTCGTCTACCCCGAAGCGGTCTGGTACGCCGCGGTCACCCCGGCCGATGTCGGCGAGATCATCGCCAGCCATCTCATCGGGGGTGAGCCGGTCGATCGGTTGCGCTTCCAGCCACCGACCGGAGGGTCGCACCAGCTGGAGCGCGATGCGGACGGCCGCCCGATCGGCCGGGGCGCTCCCTGGCCGGCCGGCGAGGGATGAGCGTCGACGCCACCTATCGGCTGCATGTGAGGCCGCCCCTGCGCCGCATCGGCGCGCTGCTGATGCGCGACTGGCTGGCGATCACCATCGGGAAACACATCTGGGCCTGGCGACCACTCACCGATCGAGAGCTGCGGCATGAGCTGGCCCACGTCCGGCAATGGCGCGCCGCCGGCATGCTCTTCCCGCTGCGCTACCTGGTGGCCTCGATCACTGCCGGGCGGGCGGGAAGCGGCTGGTATCGCGGCAATCAGTTCGAGCGCGAGGCACGCGCCGCCGAGGATGCCTAGCGTGTCAGGGTGGCGGTCTCACTGCCACCGATCCGCTGCGCGAAATAGACGGGAATCACCGAAAGGGCGATCAGGACCGTCGCCACCACGTTGACGACCGGCAGCGCGTTGGGTCGCTGGATGGCCGACAGGACCCAGAGTGGAACGGTGTCGACGCCGGGCCCCGCGGTGAAGTTGGTGACGATCACCTCGTCGAAGGAGAGGGCGAAGGCGAGCAGTCCACCGGCGATGAGCGCCGTGCGCAGCGTCGGGAGGAAGATGTAGCGGAAGGTCTGCCAGGTGTCCGCGCCGAGGTCCATCGACGCCTCTTCCAGCGAGCGCGAGGTGCGGCGCAGTCGGGCAAGCACGTTGTTGTAGGCGATCACCACGCAGAAGGTCGCATGCCCAACGATGATCGTGAGGAGACCGAAGTCGATCCCGAGGGTCTTGAAGGTGGCGCTCAGGGCCACCCCGGTGACCACCCCCGGCAACGCGATCGGCAGGATCACCAGGAAACTCACCGTTTCCCGGCCGAAGAAGTCGAAGCGCTGGACGGCAAACGCGGCCATGCTGCCGAGCACCAGTGCGATGACCGTCGACCCGCTAGCGGCCAGGATCGAATTGACGAACGCCTGGCGGACCGACTCATCGGCCGCGGCTCGTGCAAACCACTGAAGCGAGTACGTCGCGATCGGCCACGACTGCACGCGGCTCTGGTTGAAGGCATACAGCACGATCACGACCAGCGGCAGGTAGACGAAGAGGAGCACCGCCGCGGTCGCCAGCCGCAGGCCCGCCCGCACGAGGCGCGACTCTTCCATCAGAGCGACTCGAAGGCGCCGGTGCGCCGGGCGGCAATGAGGTACAGCACGATGATCACGACCGGCACCGTGGCGATCGCCGCAGCCAGCGGAAGATTCGGTACGCCCAGCGTGTCGTAGATCGCGTTGCCGATCAGCTTGGTGTTGGAGACCAGCTGCGGGGTGATGTAGTCGC
>JANMPX010000271.1:0-2153 GCA_031370085.1 Chloroflexota bacterium
CTGCCGTACACCGTCGAGGGCGAGAAGCACCCGCCTGGTTTTCAGTTCGCCCTGGAGAAGGCCAGGGCGCTGGCAACATGGGCAACCGCGCTGACCGGCGGCGCGGCGCCGTCGACGAGCCAGCCGCCCGCGGCAGCCTGGCCCGAGATCGGCGAGCTCCTGCCGCGAACGCCGCGCCCGGCACGGCGTGCCGCCCAGGAAGACCTCCACCTGCCGCCCTTCCCCACCACCACCACCGGATCGCTGCCGCAGACCGGCGAGGTTCGTCACCTGCGCACCCAGCGTGATCGTGGGGAGATCGATGGCGCGGCCTACGACGCCGCCATCGCCTCGCTCATCGTCGATTCGGTGGCGTGGCAGGAGCGGATGGGGCTCGACGTCCTCGTGCACGGGGAGTTCGAGCGGACCGACATGGTCGAGTACTTCGCGGCGCAGATGGACGGCTTTCAGACCACCCAGCACGGATGGGTTCTCTCCTATGGCAGCCGATGCACCCGCCCGCCAATCCTGGCCGCTCCTCCGACCATCTCCGAGCCGATGACGGTCGATGAGTGGCGCCTCGCCCAGGCCGCCACGGCGAAGCCGGTGAAGGGGATGCTCACCGGCCCGGTGACCATCGTGAACTGGTCGTTCCGCCCGCCCGGCGTCGACGACGATCGGCTCTTCTGGGCCGTCGCGCAGCCGATCGCGCAGGAGATCGAGCACCTGGTCGCGGCGGGAGCCCGGATCATCCAGGTCGACGAGCCCGCGGTGCGCGAGCGCTGGCCGCTGCCGACCGATGACGCGGACGAGCGGCGAGGCGTCTACGCGCGCGGCGTGCGGGCGGCGCTCAACCATGTCTTCCGCCAGCCCGCCCACGTCCAGATGCACACCCACATGTGCTACGGCGACTTCGGCGACATCGTGCCGCTGTGGAGCGACGCCGGCGTCGATGTCGCCTCGATCGAGTTCTCCCGCTCCAAGGATGATTCGTACATCCGCCAGTTCTATGACCTGTTCGGCGACGGACACCTTCAGATCGGGCCCGGAGTCTTCGACGTGCATTCGCCGCACACGCCCGGCATGGAGGTCATGGACGAGCGGCTGGAGCATTTCCTGCGGTTCATGGATTCCACCGATCTGTGGGTCAACCCCGACTGCGGGCTGAAGACCCGCGGCTGGGAGGAGATCGAGCGACAGCTCGGCGACATGGTGGCCGCCGCTCGGCTTCGGCGCGAGGCCGCGGCCACGTAACCGTGCTGTCGGAGCGCCGCGCCTGGGTGGAGATGGTGGAGGTCAACCCGCCGCGCCTGCCATCGATGACCCACCTGGAGCTGAAGGGCCGCTGGCGTGAGGTCCTGATCACCGACAACCCCTTCAAGCAGGTGCGGGTCTCGCCCTATGCCTTCGCCGCCCGGATCGCGCACGATGTCCCGGAGGTCCGTCCAACGGTCGTGTGCTCGACCCGCGATCGGAACATCCTGGCCATCGAGAGCGAGGTGCGCGGGGCGATCGGCAACGGGGTGGAGTCGTTACGGGTGGTGCAGGGCGACATGCTCCCGGAGGTCGAGCACTGGAGCAACAGCTACGAGATCGTCGAGCACCTGCGCGCGCTGCAGCGAGCCGTACCACCGTTCGAGGTCGGCATGAGCACCCGATCGCGCAGCTGGGTCGTACGCCGCCGCATCGGCGTGGGGGCACAGTTTCTGACCACCGGACCGGTGATGGACCCGGCCACGGTGCAGGCCTGTGTCGATCGGCTGGGCCTTCGCGATGGAGATCCGCCGGTCTATCTCGAGCTGGCGCCTCCCTTTTCGCCAGGCTGGGTGCGACGGCTGGAGCGGGTCGGCGCGATCGAGGTCAGCGAGGGGCTCCGCGCCCGCCTTGCCGCCACGCCGGAGGCCGAGCAGCGACGCTTCGGATGGCGCGCCGCCAAGGCAGTGGCCGAGCGGGCTCGCGAGGCCGGCCTCGCGGGGGTGGTGCTGATGGGCCTCAAGTTCGAGACCGCGGTGGGCGAGGCGTACGAGGTGTGGCACGACGACGCCGTGACGCCGCTCGAGCGAGACGAGAAGGAGCCGGGCTCGGGCACCCGCCACTAGACTCCCCGGCTCATGCTCAGGTAGCCGAACAGCGCTGGTCGCTGCGCGGGGACGAGGCGGTTGCTCCGCCGCCCG
>JANMPX010000194.1:0-3017 GCA_031370085.1 Chloroflexota bacterium
GTGGCGAGCGGCATCCCGTGCGTCCAACCGATCGGCGGGCACGCCGTGTACCTCGACGCCGCCGCGCTGCTGCCCGACATCCCGCCGCTGCACTACCCGGGCCAGGCGCTGGCGGTGGCCCTCTACCGCGAGGGCGGGATCCGTGGCTGCGAGATCGGTACCGTCATGTTCGGGATGCATCCGGACGGCACCGAGACCCCCGGGCCGATGGAGCTGGTGCGCCTGGCCATCCCGCGCCGGGTCTACACCCAGTCGCACATCGACTACGTGATCGAGGTGGTGCGCTGGGTCGCCGAGCGGGCAGGAGAGCTGCGCGGCTACCGGATCGTCGAGCAGCCCGCGCAGCTTCGGCACTTCACCGCGCGCTTTGCGCCGATCCCCTAGCTTCATGGATCGCCGCAACTGGACGCTGATCGCCGTGGTGCTCGGCTCGGGGATCGTGTTCCTCGACAGCACCATCGTCAACGTCGCGCTCAAGGCGATCGGCGAGCAGCTTCCGAGCAGCGTTCTCGGCGTGCTCGAAGGGCAGTCGTATGTGGTCAATGGCTACCTTCTGACGCTCGCCTCGCTGCTTATCCTGGCCGGGGCGCTGGCTGACGCCTATGGGCGGCGTCGGCTCTTCATCATCGGCCTGGCGGGATTCGGCCTCAGCTCGGTCCTGTGCGGGCTGGCCCCCAGCATGGAGCTGCTGGTCGTCGGGCGACTGGTGCAGGGCGTCTTTGGCGCCCTGTTGGTGCCCACGTCGCTGGCGCTCATCACCGCCGCCTTCGAGGGGCCCGCGCGGGCACAGGCGTTCGGGATCTGGGCTGCCGCGTCGAGCGCCATCACAGTGCTCGGCCCGCCGATTGGTGGGTTCCTGGTCGACACCTTCGGCTGGCGGGTCGCCTTCCTGATCAATGCCCCGCTGGTGGTGATTGCGCTGGCGATCGCGGTCAACCGGATGTCGGAGAGCCGCAACGAGACCGCCTCGACCCGCTTCGACTGGCTCGGCGCCGCGGTGGTCGCGCTGGCGGTGGGCGGCCTGGCGTTCGGCGCGATCCGCGGACAGCAGCAGAGCTGGCACGACGAGGCAGCATGGATGGCCCTGGCCGTCGGCGGCATCGCGACCCTCCTGCTCGCCCCGCTGATGGCGCTGCGACGTGATCCGCTGATCCCACCTTCGCTGTTCCGGTCACGCAACTTCACGGTCACCAACCTGTCGACCTTTCTGATCTACGGAGCGCTGTACGTGTACAGCGCCTACCAGGCGATCTTTCTGCAGGGGACGCTGCAGTACACCGCACTGGCCGCGGGAGTTGCCTCCCTGCCGATCAGCCTGTCGCTGGCGCTCCTCTCGACCTCGGTTGGTCGGTTCGCGGGCACGTTCGGCACGAGGCGGCTGATGGCCATCGGTCCGGCCGTCATGGCGCTCGGCCTCCTGTGGCTGGCACGCATTCCGTCTGACTCCGCAGCCTGGCAGGCCCGGCCCGGAGACCTCGGCAGCCTGCTGCCGCCGACCGGCTACCTGGTCGACGTGCTGCCCGCCGTCCTCCTGTTCGGGATCGGAATCTCGCTGCTGGTAGCGCCGCTCACGACGACGCTGATGGGGTCGGTGCCATCGGCCAACTCCGGTCTGGCGTCAGCGATCAACAACGCCATCAGCCGGATCGGGCCACTGCTGGCCGGGGCGGTGATCTTCATCGGCGTGTCCGCGAGCTTCTATGGCGGCCTGCAGGCGCGCGTCCCGGGCCTCGACACGAGCTCCGCGGCAGTGCGTGAGGCGTTCCCCCCGCTCAACGCGCCAAGCCAAGAGGATGGCCGGGGCGTGGCCGAAGCGGCCCGCGAGGCATCCACCGATGCGTACCACCTGGCGGTGCTGATCGCGGCGCTGCTGTGCGCGGCCGGCGGGACGGCCAACGCCTTGTGGATTCGCAGCACCGGTTCGACGGTGGCGTAGGACCGGTATCATCGGGCCATGAGCACCCTCGCCCAGCGATTCAGCAACTGGCGCTACGTGATGAACCACGCCAACATGCCCGAAGGGGTGCCGATGGACTCGGTCAGCAAGTGGCTGATCGTCACGCGCGCGGCCGTCTTCACCATGACCGCCACCTCGGGCCTGATCGGCGGGCTGCTGGCGATCGGCAACGACGCCGGCGCCGTCAACTACCTGTACCTGACCCTGTCGGTGGTCGGGCTGGTGGTGGCCCACGCGGCCAACAACATGATCAACGACTACTTCGATCTCGAGGGCGGGGTCGACACCGATGACTACGTTCGGGCGCTCTACGCCCCGCACCCGATCCTCTCCGGCTGGCTGACCAAGCGCCAGCTGGCGACCGCCATCCTGCTGGCCAACGGGATCGACCTGGCGATCATGCTGTTCCTGGTCGCGGTTCGCGGGCCGCTGGTGGCCGGTTTCGCCTTCGCCGGCCTGTTCGTCAGCATCTTCTATGTCGCCCCACCCATCCGCCTCAAGCATCACGGCCTGGGCGAGCCCGGGGTCTTCCTGGTGTGGGGCCCGCTGATGATCGGCGGCACCTACTTCGTTGCCACCGGCACGCTCCCCGGCTGGGTCTGGCTGGCGTCGCTGCCGTACGCCATCCTCGTTACCACGGTCCTCTTCGGCAAGCACATCGACAAGATCTCGGCCGACGGGCAACGCGGCATCCACACCCTGCCGGTGCTGCTCGGCGAGTCGCTCGCCAAGCGCGTCGCCCAGGTCCTGATGATCGCCTTCTACCCGATCGTGATCGGCACTGCGCTGGCAGGCTATATCGGCCCCTTCGTCCTGCTGGTCCTGCTGGGCCTGCCGCGGCTGTGGGAGGTGCTCGTCCAGTTCTCCCAGCCGAAGCCCGAAGTGGAGCCGCATGGCTATGTCGGCTGGCCGCTGTGGTACGTCGGCGGTGCCTTCCTGCATACCCGCCGCGCCGGCGCACTGCTGATGCTCGGCCTGGTCCTCAACGCCGTGCTGCCGGGGATTCGTCTGCCCTGGGCCTGAAGACCGACGCGGGCCTGTTCGGCCCTTCCAGCATCTC
>JANMPX010000040.1:0-3124 GCA_031370085.1 Chloroflexota bacterium
GTCCCAGCGCCGGCGATCACCACCGCCGGCCCGTCGCCGTACTCGACGATCCGCCGCTGCTCGGGGGTCAGCGGAGACTCGTGACGCTCGGTGGTTGCGGGTGGGACTACTGCGATGGCACTGGCTCCTTGACCGGGCCCACCAGTCTATGCCGGTCGGAAGAGCGCGACGTGGATGGGACGGCGGTCGTGGACCAGGGCTGTGCCGACGATCTTCGAGGCCGAGAAGCGGACGTCGCGACCGAGGCCGACCGAGGGGGTGACGGTGGCATCGGTCAGGGCTGAGGCGGCGCGGGACAGCATGCGGTCCAAGGCACCGGAATCGAGGCGGCGGTGCGCCGGCTTGGGTGCGACACCGGCGTCGATCGCACGCTGATGGTCGAACAGGGCGGAGGCGGCGCTGGCCACCAGGCGCGGCCACTGGCGCTCGAGCGTTTCGGTCGAGTCGAACAGGTCCAGGCCCACCAGCCGTTTGAACAGGCCGATGGCCACGCCGCGGCTGCCGGCCGGCATCGGGAAGGCGCGGACGAAGTCGTCGACGCTGGCCTCTTCGCGCTGGTAGACGTCGTGGAGCGCCTGGGTCGGCGAGTTGAACGCGGCGCGAGACTGGCGCTGCCCGATCTCATTCCAGATGGCGCCCTGGTCCGCCGCGAAGCGGCCCTCGGCGGTGCTGCCTGCCGCAGGTGGGGTGTGGCGGGCGCCGCGGGTGACCTGCTCCGCCACCATCGAGCGCAAGCCGTGATCGACCGTGCGACCAGCTGAAAACTGGCCACCGCGGTTCCATCGGCCATGCTCCAGACAGCTGACCGGGATGGCGGTCTTGGCGGCCGCCTTGAGCAGGATGGTCAGATTGATGATGCGGTTCTGAGCGCCGCCGATGATCGTGTCGCCGCCTAGGAGCAGCACCGATGCCTTGCCGGTGATGGCTTCGACGGTGGGAACGGTCTGTGCCGGCGCCTCGTGGATATCGAGTGCGGCATCGGCCGTTGCCTGTTCGAGCGTCAGGTAGTCGGGAAGGCGATTCTTGACGGTGGATCCGAGCGCGATGACGGTCAGGCCGTCGCGCCACATGCTGACGATGGGATGGATAGACCCGATGGTGTTCCCGACGGTGTCGGCTGCCGCCTTCGAGCTGGATGAGCTGCGGGACTTGGGGGGAGTAGTGGGAGTGGGCATGGCCTGATCCTGGGCGCTGCCGTTGACAGCTCAGGTGTCGCAGTGGTTTGGCTGGCCGGGGGCCGGGCGTCGGTCGCGGTTTCACAGCCTGTCGTGCGGCACGAGTGCACGGTTGCACGAACGACCTTGACCCGAGCGTGTTGGCGGCTTGCCGCCCGGTCAGGGTGCGGCCAGAATGGAGTGAGTCCGCGGGGTCATCTGTGGCACGCTGTGCTACAATGGCCCACATGACTTCCAAAGGAACCTCCGGACAACGCCAGCATCGGTCCTTCCGGTTCCCGGAGGAGACCCTGGGGCGCCTTGACGCGCGGGCGAAACAGATCCGCGAAACGCGGACCGCCCTCGCCGAGCGCTACGTCGACGAGGGGCTGCGCATGGACGAGCACCCCGGCATCGCCTTTGCCGATGGTCCGGCCGGACGGCGTGCGGTCCTCGCCGGATCGGGCCTCGATGTCTGGGAGGTGATCGCGACGCTGCGGCAGAACCGCAACTCGCTGGAGGCGGCGGCACGCTACCTGGAGCTGCCGATTGCCACGCTCCGCCCCGCAGTGGGCTACTACGCCGCCTTCCCCGATGAGATCAACGATCGAATCGGACTGAACGAGGAGGTGGCGCAGGCTGCTCAAGAGGCGTGGCGCCGGGAGCAGGCCGTCCTGGAGTGAAGTTGCTCCTCGACGAGCACTTCTCGCCGCGGATTGCCGTGCACCTCCGGCAGCGCGGGCACGATGTCGCGGCGGCTCGGGAGCGGGCCGACCTCCGCGGAATGCGTGACGCCGACCTCTTCGCGCGGATGCCGGCCGAGCGGCGGGCGATCGTGACCGAGGACGCAGCTGACTTCCTGCCCCTTGTTCGGGCTGCCGTCGTCCGTGGCACCGACCACTTCGGCGTCGTCCTCACCTCGTCGCGTCAGTTCCCACGGACCATCCCCTCCATCGGGCGATTGGTCTCCGCGCTGGACGCATTTCTGACCGCCCGCCCAAGCGATGACGCCCTTCGAGGTCAGACCTGGTGGCTGGAACCGCCTAGCTGAGCCGGTCCATCGCGACAGAGAGCTGTCGCAGACGCCGCGGCTGCACCTCGAAGGCGATGTTCATCAGCCGTCGCGAGGCTCGGAGCGTGAAGCGCCACGGCCGTCATCAGGACGGTTCGGTGCGCCCGTATCGCTGCCGGTACTGCGACTGGTGGCACCTGGGCCACTGATGCGTCGTTTGCGTTCGATGTTCATGACGCGCATCGGTGGCTCAGGCCCATGAAGGCCGGGGCGTACCAGGCCTTGCCATCCGGCGGGTTGAACTCGTAGGAGCTCAACCGAGAGTCGGCCAGAGGTTCGCCGCATCGGGCGCAGCGGTTGTGGTTCTCGCACTTGCAGTGGACGCGAATGACGCCCGGACGGGCGTGACCGTGGCCATCGCCGCGGGTGTCGAGGTAGTCGCCGGCGTAGCCACCGCAGGTGCCGCAGCGGGTGAGCCCGACCGGGATCCCCCGCTTGTTCCGCCCCGAAAGCCGACTGATGTCGTCCCTCGTTGCGGGGCGACCGCCTCCGAGCCCGTCGCCGACCAGGAAACCATGGGGGGTCAGGCTTTCCCTGTAGGCTGCGAGGCGGGCCCGACGGGCCGCCAGCTCGGCGGTCTCGGGGATCGGGTCGGCCAGCGCCAGGCCGTCCACGACCGGCATGCCGACCGGAACGAGGTCGGATTGGGTGGCGGTGCCGTCCGGGCTGACGTAGACCGATTCGGTCGGTCCCAGGCAGAGGCAGGTCTCGAGCTGGTTGGCGATCGCCTGTCTGCGCGTCAGGTCGACGAGTCGTTCGCGCGACCAGTCGCTTGGCACGACTGCCACGCTGCGCAGCGCGGTGTGCCCGATTCGGGTGACCACATACGGGTACCCGTCGAAGGGTTGGGGAAGCACGGTCCTCTCCTTGTCCTATCGTTCCTGGCAGGAGCACCGTG
>JANMPX010000054.1:0-4825 GCA_031370085.1 Chloroflexota bacterium
GGGTGGGGCTTGACTCACGGCGTGGGCCTCAAACTACGGTGGTAGAACAGTCGTAGTTATAGACTCGACAAGCGCTGTAGTCAAGTCCCATCCCGTGCGGTTCGCAGGTTATCGACTTCATCCGAGCGTCAAACCGGCGAACATAGAGCGGGCGGCTAGCTCAACGGCAGAGCAAGTGACTCTTAATCACTAGGTTCAGGGTTCGAATCCCTGGCCGCTCACCACTCATTCCGAGCACGAAACCGGGCCAGACAAGGGTCCGGTTTTGTCGTGTCCGCGAGGCCTCAACAGCAACCGCACAGCGAAACAATGGGACGGCCGGGCTGGCCTGCAGACCAGTGATCGCGGCGGCCGTCGCCGCTCGAGCTTTTCGTCGCCGTTGAAGATCACCCCGCCTCAGGAAGCGTAACCGGGCGCGTAGAGATAGTTGCTTTCCGGCATCGGTACACAGGAGGCACTCCAATGGTCAATCTCTCGCGGTCTGCAATCCTCGCGCTGATTGGAAGCGCCGTCCTCAGCGTCGCGCTTGTTGGCGGGGCGTTCGCGGCGTCCAATCCCAGCGGCACCGGCCAACCGAACCAGTCGTGTGGCTCGGCCACCGCCGCCACCGAACCACACGGCTTTGGGACCGACGGCTTCGCCGTCGCCGAAGCTCATTACGCTGGCAGCGATGGCACCGCCTCCCTGCTTCACGCCCACAGCTCGGCGGCCGTCTCGCAGTACGACGTTGCCTGCTTCCAAGTGAGCTCAAACCACCAGTAAAGCGAGGCGCGGCGAGCCTGGGTCGCAGCAAGGTAATTGACCAGCAACGCCGTGAGTCGCATCGAGTCGCCCGCTCTGCGTGGAACGCTCATCGGCCGGTTGCTGACGCTGTGGAACCCAGTGGTGAAACGCGTGCTCCGTTCGCCGCTGCACTGGCCCTGGAGCCGCTGGTTCACGGTCGTCGAATGGACCGGCAGGCGCAGCGGCCGCCGATACAGCACGCCCGTCGCCTTCCTTCTGCGCGGCGAGGAAGTGTGGGTGACGACCGGCGAAGGCTGGTGGAGGAACCTGCGCTCCATCCCAGTGACCCACGTATGGATGGCAGGGAGGAAGGTCGCAGGGGATGCCACCGTGGAAACCGATCCGCACGAGTCTGTCCGGCTCCACACCACGATGTTCGAGGTCAGGCCGTTCTTCGCTAGGCTGGCTGGCCTGCCGGCGAGACCCGGGGAGTCGCAGATCGCGGCGGCGGTCAACGCGGGCCGCATGCTCGTGCGAATCAGGCTGCACCTCGGAACATCGACCTCACGGGCTGACGAACCCGAGGAATCCGACGATGCATGAGGCGCGAACGGAATCCACGTCGGCACGTGGCGCGCTGAAGGCGCTTGTCGATCGCCTGGTCATTGTGGCCACGCTAACCCTGCCGCTGCTGCTTGCCGCCTGTCAGCCCGGGAACATCGGCGGCGGCTACTAGGACTAATGAGAGGAAGCTTCGGAACCATGACTGAGAACACCCTGTATGAGCGGCTCGGTGGCGTCTTCTCCATAGCAGCTGTGGTTGATCACTTCAGCGATGCGATCGTGGAGAATCCCGTCGTTGGCCAGAAATCGGCAAACCCGGCGCTCCAAGAGTGGCACACCCAGCAGCTGGGCAGGTTGCCTGGCCTGAAATTCATGCGGACGCTGTGGGTCTGCGATGTCGCGGGTGGACCGTTCCAATTCACTGCCACGAAGCCGGGGCAAACCCTCCTCGGCTTGGAAGAGGCTCATCGCGAGTTTCGGATCGCTCCGGAGGAGTTCGACGAAGTCGCGGCGGAGCTCGGCCGCAGCCTTGACTTCTTCACGGTGCCCGAGGGGGAGAAGGGCGAGGTCCTGTCCGCCTTCGCGGCACACAAGGGCGAGGTGACGCAGGGATCGATGACCAAAGCGAACGCCTGAGCGATGGCGAGGAGGCGTCTTCGGTCAATTGACAGACGAGGGCCTCAGCGCGCCTCACATGAAAAGCCCGAAGGGGCCCGATCACTAGATGCTCCAGCCCATGTAAACACAAACTGAATCACTAGATGTTCGAAGCTCCTTCGAGCCATCGGCAGTATACCACTCCAACGCAATACTCCAACGCGATACTTGGCTACGATGAGCAACGCGCCGTTGCGTGGTCGGGTCATCGTTGGCGCGGGCCGATCCTTGAGAGCCTTCACTGGTATACCGAACAGGAGATCGAGATGAGAAGCGGTGGCATCGGCATCGTCGGCGTGATCGTGATCGTCCTGGTGATCCTCTGGCTGGTCGGCGTCATCAAGCTGTGAGCCGACGAGGGGAGCCCGTGGCGCCCCTCGCCCATAGCTAATGGTTTCGCTCGAATCATCGGTCCGGGCTTCGGGCTAGGTCGCCTGCACGCGACTGATTGAGCCTCAAGGCCCAGTCCCTGGACGGGCGTCGCCTGGTTGTCAGGCGCGACGCGACGACCGGCGGAACGAGGTCAGCCCTCGCAACCGATGCCGTCGTGGTCACCATCAAAGCGATGCGGATCGGGCGCCAGTACGGTGAAGCGCCGGTACGGAATGTCGGCGCAATCCAGGTCCGGCGGCGGGGGCGGGATGCAGACGGTCGGGTAGGCTGGATCGCAGCTGCCCGGCGAGAAGGCGGGTGTGGGCGAGCCACCCTGCAACGGAGTGCCGGCCTGGTAGCCCCAGCGGTAGAGAGGGTGCAGCTCCGCCCAACCGCCATGCTCGAGGTCGTAGACGTAACGCCCCTCCATCCAGACGTAGTCGCCCTGGCGCGGCAGTACGGTCAACGGATCGGGATCGGCGGCGCAGACCTCGATTGCATCCGGCTGGGTCACCGTTCGCACGCAGACAGGCTCGACCACCAGGTCGCCGCGCTCCACCCCCTGGTTGGCGGGCCTCAACAGGTGGGCATACACCGAATCAAGGACCAGCAGGATGTGCAGGTCACCGTCCTCTTCGGTCCGCACCTCGGCCACGACCCCGCTGACCCGGATGCAGGGCTCTGCCACATCGAGGCGCGCGGGGTTGTAGACATGCTGGTCCTGGTCGGTGGGCACGCAGGCGATCGCCGATGGCGAAGGGCTGACCGATGGACTCGCGCTTGCCCGCAACGACCGGCTGGCGTCCAGGCTGGGGCTGGGCGTTGGCGACGGCAAACGGGTCGGTTGCGGACTGGGCGAGGCGACGGCCACGCCCTGCCTGCTGTGTGGCCCGCTCAACTGGCCCACCACCGCGATGGCCAGCAACGCGACAATGATCACTACCCACCACCGCAACCGGAGGCCACTCACGCCGCTGAGCATGAACCACTCTGTCGGGCACTCGACACAAAACTTGTCGCTCTGGGGCTTTGCCATTTGGTTCGGGAGCCCTATTGTTCCCACCAAGGACGCTCAGGATTCAAACGAGCGCCGGTAATTGACAAGAGAGGTTCAGCAGACATGACGCTCGACAACGATCCCCAGGCGGACACCGAAGGCCATGCGAAGTCTCGCGTGAGCACTGACCAGGACGTGGAAGGCCATTCGAAGTCGCGTATCGGCGACGAGGACGACACCGCAGGCCATTCGCACAGCCGAATCTCCGAGGACGACGACGTTGAGGGACACTCCCACACGCGTATCTCCGACGAGGACGACGTTCAGGGCCACGTTCAGCAGCGCTGACCGTCACCCAGAGCGACCGACATGGTCGTAGACGACGATCTGACCGCCGCGCTCACAGCTCTCAAGGCAGTGGCGCGGCGGTCCGCCGTTGCCCGGAATCTGCAGGGGGGCGTCGAGGAGCGGCTGCTGCAGTCGATCGTGGATGCCACCGCCAGCCTCTTCGACGCGGAGGCGGCGTCGATCGCCCTCTTCGAGCGGGATCCGGACCGGCTCGAGTTCCGGGTCGCTTCCGGTGCCCACGGCGCCGGAGCCATCGGCCTCACCGTCAAGCCGTCGGAAGGGGTCGTGGGCTTCGTCTTTTCCAGCGGGCAGGCGCTGGCGCTCTCGGACGTGACCAAGGATCCGCGCTTCGACCAGGAGGCCGCGGCGCGCACCGGCTACGTCCCGCGCTCGCTGGCCGCCGTCCCCCTCCTTGACGATGAGGGCACGGTGGGTGTGCTGCAGGTGCTCGACAAACGCGGGTCGCCGAGCTTCTCACTGCGCGACATGGAGCTGCTCGCCATCTTCGCGCGCCAGGCGACAACGGCCATCACCGCGACGCGCGTGCGACGCGACACGACGCGCCTGCTCGACGAGGTCCTGAGACAGCTCACCGACCGAACCCTGACCGATGCCCAGGTCGAAGCCCTGGTGTCGGAGGCCACCCATGACCTCGACGATCCGGCCGAGGCCCCGTTCTGGAGGCTGGTCGACCACGTCGAGCTGCTGCGCGGTCTGGGCGAGCGCGAGGTTCTGCTGGTCGCCAAGATCCTCGAGGTGGTGGCTGAGCACGAGGAGAAGAGGCCGCGGCGAAGGTGAGCGGGCTTGATCTGCCGGCCTGGTCGGAGCCCTTCACCCATGTCGACGAGCTGGCCCGATCAATGCGTCTGGGGGGCGTCTCGCGGGAGTGGGCCTGGGGCGGCGCGACCGGCTCAGGGGTCAAGGTCGGCATCATCGACAGCGGGCTGGAGGCGACCCATCCACGCCTCAACGGGCGCGTCGTCGAGAGCGTGGCCGTCGAGATGGTGGACGGCGAGCCGCGGATCGTCCCCGACGAGCCGGTGGACCTGTATGGCCATGCCACTGCCTGCGGCGGGATCATCGTTGGCCTCGCGCCGGAGGTGGAGCTGGTCTCGATCCGGGTCCTCGGCAGCGACCTGCGCGGCAAGGGGACGGCGTTCGCGG
>JANMPX010000098.1:0-1621 GCA_031370085.1 Chloroflexota bacterium
CGGCCCCGACCCCGGGCCGTCGTGGCCGAATGGCCCGACTCCTCGGCGAGAATCGCGTCGTCGGGATGGCGCGAGCGGATGGCATCCATCACAAGGGCTTCGCTGCGGTAGTCGACATCGGTGACCACGTCGCGCTTGCTCTTGCGGTCGACCCGCAGCACCTGCTCGTAGCTGCCAGCGATCAGCTCACCGGCGCGCCGGGCCAGCTCGACGGCAAACGAGAGGTCGTTGTCGTGGGGTCCAGCCATGCGCACGATCCTATCCGAGAGGCGCTACCCTAACCGGCGTGCCACAGATCCACCTGCACGCCGAGCCCGGCGACTATGCGCCCCTCGTCCTGCTGCCCGGCGACCCGGAGCGCGCTCGAAAGATCGCCATGCGCTTCGACGGCGGCCTGAAAGCCGCCCGCCAGGTCAATGCCAACCGCGGCCTTCTCGGCTACAGCGGGACGGTCGGCGGCCGAGCGATCAGCGTCCAGGCGACCGGGATGGGTGCGCCCTCGATCGCGATCGTGGTCGAGGAGCTGCTCCGCCTGGGTGCCCGCAAGCTGGTCCGGGTGGGAACCACCGGCGCGCTGCGGACCGAGATCCGACTCGGTGATCTGATCATCGCCACCGCCTCAAGCCCAACCGATGGCACGACCCAGGCCTTCATGCGGGGCAAGCCGTACGCGCCGGCTCCCGATTTCGCCCTGACTCATGCCCTGGTGCATGCCGCCGAGCGGCTGGGCGTCCCATTCCACGTGGGACCGATTGCAACGCTCGATGTCTTCTCGCACTACCACCCCGATCCGAACTTCGTGGGGCCCTGGCGCGACGCCGGTGCCATCGCCGTCGAGATGGAGGCCAGCGCCCTGTTCTACCTGGCGGCCTCGCAGGGGGCCCAGGCGGCCTGCATCGGGGTCGCCGTCGACATCGACAGCGGGGATGCGAACCAGGAGCACACCTACCTCAGTCCAGAAGAGCTGGATGCGGCGGTTCAGCGGATGATCGAGGTCGTGCTGGCGGCTGATCTCGACTGACGGCGTACCATTCTCGGATGACCGATACGCTCGCTCGCCCAGCCGCGACCTCGCCAGAGACCGACTTTCTGCCCCTGAAGGGGATCGACCACGTCGAATTCTGGGTCGCCAATGCCAAGCAGGCGGCCGCCTACTATCGGTCCCTGTGGGGCTTCACGCCGGTCGCCTACGCCGGGCTCGAGACGGGAGTCCGCGATCGGGCCAGCTACGTCATGGTCCAGAACGACATTCGCTTTGTCTTCACCGCTCCGCTCGGCCCCGACGGCGAGCTTGCCGAGCACGTGCGCAGGCACGGGGACGGGGTCCATGACATCGCCTTCGCCGTCGATGACGTCGGGTCGGCCTGGCGCGAGACAACGCTGCGCGGCGCCACCTCCGCGCTCGAGCCGACCGAGCTCCCCGGCGAGAAGGGCGTCCTCCGGCGCTCCGCGATTCACACCTATGGCGCGGTGCTCCACTCGTTCATCGATCGCAGCGACTACCACGGCGCCTTTGCCCCCGGCTATCGCCGCATCGCCCGACCGCCTGCCGCGGCGACCGGTCAGCAGCTGCTCGAGGTCGATCACTGCGTCGGGAACGTGGCGCTCGGCGACATGAATC
>JANMPX010000101.1:0-1884 GCA_031370085.1 Chloroflexota bacterium
CTCCCACCTGGCACCGCCTCGACGCGTGCGTGCGCGGCACGGATGAGGAGTTTGTGCTGCCGGAGGACTTCGCAGAGCGCCCGGGGCGCCTTCTCTACCTGTCGCTGGGGAGCCTGGGCTCGGCCGATGTGGGCCTCATGCGGCGGCTGGTCGACAGTCTCGCGGACAGTCCCTACCGCGTGATCGTCAGCAAGGGTCCGCAGCACGACCTCATCGAGCTGCCCGACAACATGATCGGTGCCGAGTTCCTGCCGCAACCGTCGATCCTTCCCCAGGTGGAGCTGGTGATCACGCACGGCGGCAACAACACCGTGACCGAATGCATCCGGTTCGGGAAGCCGATGATCGTGCTGCCGCTCTTCTGGGACCAGTACGACAATGCCCAGCGGGTGGCAGAGACCGGCTTCGGGGTCCGACTGGCCACCTATGCCTTCACCGATGCGGAGCTCTTCGCCGCCATCGAGCGCCTGTCATCCGACGATCGCCTGGGGCGGCGCCTGCTCGCCATTTCCTCGCGCCTGGCGGCCGACCCCGGGACGGTTCGTGCGGCCGACCACATCGAGCGCCTCGCCCGAAGCGGAGCTCCAGTCATCGGCTGAGGAGCTACCAGCCCTCAGTTCCGGGCTCGCCCTTGAACGGCCCGACCACGTCGTCGGTGACCCAACCGCCGTAGTAACGCCCCGGCTGCGGTCTGACCGTTTCGCCATCCACGGTCACCCTGTCGACCCGTCCCGGGTAGAAGGCGATCCAGCCGGCGATGGCCTCGAACCCCGGGAGCGGATCGGCATAGCTCCAGGCCGCCCGCCGTGAACGCTGCTCACCAAGAACGAGGTCGAAGTGATCAGCCACGCCCTTCCATTCGCAGGTCGTCCGGTAGTTGGCGTCCTGCAGCAGGTCGGTGCGAACATCTTCCGGCGGGAGATACCAGCACGGCGCACCGGCCGTCTCGAGGACGCGCTGCGCTCGTTTCGAGGCTGCCACCACGACTCCGCCGAATTCGATGCGCACCAAGCGGTCAGACGGCTCGATACGTGGCGGTCGCGGATAGTCCCAGACCGACTCCTGCCCCGAACCGGAGCCCCGCCGGGTTGGACCTGATGCGTCTCGCATGAGCGGCATCCTAATGCGCGGTGCCCTCGCTCAGCAGAGCGGCGACCGCGTCGCGCGCGTCGGCGCCTTCAAAGACCAGCTGCGCCTGGCTCCCGAACCACCCGATCTGCAGAGCCGGCCGTGAGCTGCGGATCCCGATCAGCTCTCCGATCGTCGTGGAGCTCAATGCTGCCTGCAGATGCGGAATCTGCACCGCGTTGACGATCCCGTCGATCTGCATGCCGAGCTCAGCCGCTCCCTCTCGCGGCCGCCGCAGGATTGCGGGCGCGTCGTTCAACTCCAGGGGTGAGGAGCCTCGCGGCGTGATCCTGCCGGTCACCCTGACCCGCATGTCGGCCCAGCCCAAGGCCGGGGCGCGCCGCGCGCGATCGGAGGTGGTCGACGCGCGGAAGCGCGGGTACCCGAGCCGGCGGCCGATCGACAGCAGCGCCGCTCCGGTCGCGAAGATGATCGGTCCCAGCCACAGCCGATCCACCGGGAGATTGACGTCCTGCTCGATGTGCGCCGAGTGCAGGACGTGTGCCCATCCCACCAGGCCCTGCACCCAGCCGGGAGCAAGGACCCGGTCGACCAGCGCGCGGTCCTCCGCCTGCCGGCCGACGCCATGAAATCGAGCCTCGGAGGGGGGATAACCGGTCCGGATGACGACCCAGCCTTCGCCAGTCGGGTCCGACGCCAGCGAATCCCATGAGCCGATGCCGTCTGCAAGGCGGCGGGCGCTGCAGCGATCGGTTATCGCGCAGGTGGCCACCCCGGCTCCGCTGAACTGGAGCC
>JANMPX010000116.1:0-2540 GCA_031370085.1 Chloroflexota bacterium
GCGGCGGCGCGGCGCTGGGCGCAACACTTCCCCGACGGTGACTTCGCGGTGGAGCTGTCGCATCACCTCGAGCCCGATGACGACTGGCTGGTGGCACAGCTCGCCGAGCTGGCGCACGCCGCCGGCCTGCCGAGCGTGGTCACCAACGAGGTGCACTACGCCGAGCCCGGGGGCCATCGGCTCCAGGACGTGCTGGTCTGCATCCGGCACGGCGCCACCCTCGACCAGGCGCGCGAGCTGCTCCTGCCCAATGCCGAGTTCCGCCTGAAGAGCGCTGCCGAGCTGGCGCGGATCGGCCTGGGGCTGCCGGGCGCGCGCGCGCGCCAGGCGTGGCAGGAGGGGATGGCGCGCGCGGCGGCCATCGGCCAGGCCTGCAAGCTCGACCTGAACTTCGAGCGTTATCGGTTTCCGGGCTTCACGGTCCCCGAGGGAGAGACGCCGTTCTCATATCTCTACCAGCTTGCGCACGAGGGCTTACGCGTCCGTTATCGGCCCATTACGCGCCAGTCGGTGAAGCAGCTGGCGCACGAGCTGGAGATCATCGAGCGCACCAACCTGGCCGAGTTCTTCCTGATCGTGTGGGACCTGATGGAGTTCGCGCGTCGGAACCGGATCATCGGCCAGGGGCGGGGGAGCGCCGGTGACTCGATCGTGGCCTATTGCCTTGGCATCACCAAGGTCGACCCGATCGCTCACAAGCTCCTCTTCGAGCGCTTCATCAACGAGGCGCGAACGCTGCCGGACATCGACATCGACTTCGACGTCAACCGCCGCGAGGAGGTGATCCAGTACCTCTATACCCGCTATGGCGAGGACCACGCCGCCATGGTCTGCACGGTGATCACCTACCGGGCGCGAAGCGCGGTGCGCGAGGTAGCCAAGGCGCTCGACTTTCCGGCCGAGGTGATCGACCGGATCGCCAAGGCGCTCGACACCCGTGATGCGACCGATCTCGCCAGCGACCTGGCGCTGGACGGCTCGTTCGGCTGGCTCTTCGAGGAGCTTGGGGTTGCATCTGAGGCCGATGCCGGCGCAGGTCCCACGGAGCGTCCCGGCCTTCGTCCCGACCTGGCCGCCGCCGAGGCGCAGGCGCGCGAAGCGGCCGGCGACCACGACGGGCGGCCCTACAGCGAGAGTGGCTGGTATCCGCCGCGCCGGCCGCGCGTGCTGGACGCATCGGTGGTGACGGTCAAGCACGAGGGCTGGCAGCAGAAGCGCTACGGACCGGGCGGGCTGCGGCAGGTCGCGGAGAGTGAGCGCGACGACGGGCGCAAGGTCGTTCGCGTGGACCCGGAGAGCGGGATGGTGGTGGAGGAGCGCCGCCGGCCGAGCGTGCTGCCTCCAACAGGACAAATTCATACCAGGCGCGCACGAAACACGAAATCCGGCCATGCAGAGGCTGCCGATGAGCCGGCTCGTGCTCAGAATCAGCCGACTCCCGACCCCGGCGGGCCTGAAAACCTGCATGACGCACACCTGGTGGGAATTTGGCAAGAACTGGTGCCAGAACCGGGATCCGCGAGATCAGCACCGCCTCGAAACCGCTGGCAGTGGCTCCTTGCCCTGTGCGCCGAGATCGACGGCTTCCCGCGCCACCTGGGGATCCACGTCGGCGGGATGCTGGTGACGCGCACGCCGCTGATCGACCTGGTCCCGATCGAGCGGGCCGCCATGCCGGGCAGAGTGGTGACCCAGTTCGACAAGGAGGACATCGAGGCGCTCGGGCTGGTGAAGATCGACCTGCTCTCCCTGAGGACCCTTGGCGTGGTCTCAGAAGCCCTTGACCGGATCGAGCGCGACACGGGACAAAGGATCGACCTCGACTCCCTCCCCCACGACGACCCCGAGGTGTTCAAGACGATCCGTGCTGCCGACACGGTGGGCATGTTCCAGATCGAGAGCCGCGCCCAGATGCAGGCGCTGCCGAAGAGCAGGCCGGAGCGCTTCGAGGACCTGGTGGTCCAGGTGGCGATCATTCGCCCCGGGCCGATCCAGGGCAACGCGGTCCATCCGTACCTGCGACGGAGAGCCGGGCAGGAGCCGGTCACCTACCTCCATCCCAGTCTCGAGCCGATCCTCAGTGACACCCTGGGCGTGATCCTCTACCAGGAGCAGGTGATGCAGATCGCCATCGAGGTGTGCGGCTATTCAGCCCTGGAGGCCGATATCTTCCGCAAGGCGATGGGCTCGCATCGGTCGCATCGCCAGATGGAGAACGAGCAGGTGCGCTTCCTGGCCGGCGCCATGCGCACCGGGCTGACCCAACCCGACGCGGAGGAGCTCTTCCGACGGGCCAGCGCCTTCGCCGAGTTCGGCTTCGCGCGTGCCCACGCGGCGGCCTTCGCCAAGATCACCTACGACACCGCCTGGCTCAAGCTGCACTACCCGGTCCACTACTGCGCCGGGATCCTCAACAACCAGCCGATGGGCTTCTACTCGCCGGCCGTGATCGTCGGCGACGCCAAGCGGCATGGCGTGCGGGTGCTGCCGGTCGACGTCAACGCGTCACGCTGGGAGCACGAGGTCGAGCGGCTCACCGA
>JANMPX010000118.1:0-5707 GCA_031370085.1 Chloroflexota bacterium
CCGTGTTGGCGACCACCTTTCCGCGAAATCGATCGACCTGCCGGCGGGTCTCAGCGTTCAGTCCCGCCAGCATGCTGCGCCAGACGGCCGGCCCCACCCGCTCTGCGGTGGCCGTCGAGTCGACCACGTCGGTGCAGATCAGGGTCGCCAGGATCCGCTCACCGCGCGAGGCAGCGGGCAGGGCGAAGGTCCGCATGCCTGCGAAGTCGTACTGGATCGCCGGAATGTCCCCCACCGTCCACGCATCGTGCCCGGGGAGCACCTCGTACAGGCAACCCTCGCCGACCTCCATCTCGAGGCCATCGGGCGTCACGAAGCGAACCGTCCCCTGCAGAATGATGCCCAGGTGGTGGTACTCGCACCACTCGGTTCCCGCGATCGGCTTGACGTCCTTCGACCAGCGCCAGCCAGGCTCGAAGGTGACCTTGCCGACGACAAAATCGCCCATCTCCCAGATCTGGACGCTCCCGTTGGGGATCGAGCGCTCCTCATCGGGCATTGACAGCGACTTGCGCTGCATGTGAACCATCGGTTCCTCCTCGGAAAAGGAGCGCTCATTGTCACATCACAGGGAAGGGGTCACTCCCCCGAGCCGTCATCCTCGAAGACCGATGCGCCGGCGGTCACCCCGTGCTCCGCCCCGCCGCCGAGGGCAACGGGCAATGGCCGCGGCAGGTCCGGGATGGCGACGTGGGTATCGACCAGGCCACGGGTACCGCCGATCTGCAGCTTGTCGAAGAGGAGCCCGAACTTCGCGTGCAGATTGGCGCCGATCTGCGCCTCTGCCTCGTCGGGAAGGGTCCACAGCGCCCGCTTGAACGGGCCGATCGCCTTCTTGCGGGTCTTGTACGCGAACTGCTCGTCGGTCTCGCCGGGCTTGCGCTCATCGGCGCAGTTGGCGAAGCACCAGGCCAGCATCTCGCCGTGAAGCGCCTCCGGCAGTCCGCCGTCGTCGTACAGGATGTTCTGCAGGCCGGTGGCCAGGTGGATCTCCGCCGTTCCGTTGGCCGGGAAGTGGTGGAACGCCTCCTCGGGCAGGGTGCTGGCCCCGTGCTGCACGCAGCCGGCCAGGCCGTACTCGTCGCGCGCCACGGTCGACAGGCGCCGCATGGTGTCGAAATCGATCTTCACCGAGGCGATGCTGCCGTCGGGAAGCACCACCCCGCCGTGGCTGGTCCCGGTCTGGATGCTCACCTTGCTCACGCCGGGGAGACCGGAGCCGTGGAGCATCCCGAAATAGCCGTCGAGGTAGGCGCGCAGCTCATCTTCGGTCGAGTTGGCCTTCCCGACCTCGCCGATCTCGCCGCCGATGCTGATCGTCACCGCATCCGGCTCGAGGCTGCGGATCAGGCCGGTCAGCTCCGCGGTGTTGACGGCATTGACCCGTTGCTCCTCGGCCACGCTCGGCTGGGAGAGGTCGACCAGCGTGCTGCTGTCGATGTCGATATTCAGGAAGCCGGCCGCCACTGCCTCGGTGGTCAGCTCCTTGAGCCCCGCCAGCTCGGCTCCCGGATCGGCCGCCCATTTGCTGGCGTTGAACTGGAAATGGTCGCCCTGCAGGAAGACCGGGCCGACCCAGCCGCTGCGCAGCGCTGCAGCCAGGATCACCGCGGTGTACTCCGCGGGACGCTGGTCGGTATAGCTCATCTCGCTCCTGGCGATCTCGAAGATGACCGCCCCCGCGTCGCGCTCCAGGGCTGCTGCGAAGGCCTGGCGCGCGGTGAGGTACGTGGCTGCCCGAACGTTGATGGCGGGCACGGTGAAGGCGGTCGACGGGAACTCGCCGCGGCCGCGCGCCAGGTACAGCTGGTGGATGCTGGTGCTGCCACAGCCGAGCGCCTGCGACCCGCTCCATATCAACCAGCGCGCCGCATCGCGGACCTGCGCATCGGCGTTGAAAACCGCCTCGACCACCAGCTCGTCGACCAGCTGGGAGCGAAAGCGCTGCTCATCGAGGATCCGCAGCCCGTCGCCACTGATCAGGGCGGCCCCGGTCAGAGCGTCAATCAATGATTGCGCGGTGGCGTCGGTCATGCCCTCATGCTAGCGGAGGGCAGAGGCCAGGGTGAACGCCAGCAGAGGCGCCACCGGCAACCCGACCAGCGCGGCCAGCAGATACCAATCGCGCGCGGCGCGGGCATCGGCCAGGCGACGACGACGAAGCCCGGCGGTCCATGCCAGGACGGCCGAGAGACCGGTCACATACAGGAGCGCCGCGAGACCCACCACGCTGACGGAGAAGGGACGGATGCTGCAGCTTCCAAAGGCAAGCGGGCCACCGAGAGGACAGGCCGCCGTCAGCTCCATGGTGATGAGGGCGCTGGCGCTGAGCAGAACCAACGCCGACCAGGCGAGATGAGCGAGAAGCGCCCGGGAGATCGCCGTGTCGGGCCTAGCGCCCCGTCGCCCAGGCGGCGCCGGCAGCCGCGGCGGCTTCCGCCTCACGGCGTATCACGCGGCGATACTCGAACCACAGATATACGAGCCCGGTTGCGCCGCCGCCGGCGGCCATCGCGCCAAGAGCAAGCGACTGAAGGGTGAAGATCGGCGGGATCAAGCTGCCGCCGGCCACGTTGAAGACCATGAACGGGATGATCAGCAACACCAGCGCCAGGTACTGCATGAGATCCAGGAAGCGGATCAGCGACCAGGCGAAGCCTCGACGGCCACGGGCAGCCTGGGTCCACACGGCCAGGATCAGCAGCAGGGTGAAGGTCGGCCCGCCGATCAGCACCACGTCGACCAGGTAGCCGACGTCCTTGCTGAAGCCCAGGTACAGCGTCGTGGTGGTGTAGGCGTAGTTGGGGATGTAGCCGAGCACGAAGTACACGAACAGGAAGAGCGGCACGCCCTTCAGCAGCGCCACCAGCCAGGTCTCGCTGCCATACAGCATCCAGCTCATGAAGTCATCCATCTCGCGGGTGAGGCGCGCGACGAGGTCGCGGCGCGGGGGGACCGTGTAGGCGTTGCTCATCGGTGCCCTACAGCTTCTGGGTCAGCAGGAAGGTGATCAGGGCCTGCAGCGCGGAGTCGCTGAGGCTCCCGGCCGGGTGGGCCGGCATGTTGGTTGCGGTCCCCCCGTTGTAGTTGGCCGATGAGTCACGAATCCACTGCTCCAGGAAGGTGGTTTTGTTGGCAGCGTAGTCGGCCTTGAGCTTATCGAGCCCGCTGATCGGGAAGGGCAGGTCGATGACCGCCTCGCTCCCGATGTTCGTGAGGTTCGGGAACTGCCCGACCCCCTTCAGGTCGGCGCCATGACAGCCGGCGCAGCCCGCGGTCGAATACACCGCCTTGCCCGCCTCGGCCGTGTTTGGCACCACCACGTCCGGCTTGGCGGCCGCTTCCAGCACCCAGCTCTCGACCAGGGCGGTGAGGGCGTCGACCTGATGAATGGTGAGGGGGCCGCCGGCCTCCAGGCTCCAGGCGGGCATCGGCGACTTCACGTTTCCCGATACCACCACCCCACCGAATCGGATCGCCAGGTTGACGTAGTCGGGCGCATCCCCTGGACGGCGCACCTCGGTGAAGGATCCGCCGCCCTGGGCCTTCAGCTTCTCGAGAATGCTCTTGGAGTGCAGATTCGGGGCCAGCCGCCCGCTCTTGCCCACCTGGCCGCCGGTCCCGTCGGCCCCGTGGCAGCTGGCGCAGTTTGCGGTGTTTGCGTTGCCCGCGGTGGGCGGCCCGAACATCTCCTTGCCGTACGCCACCAGCTCCGTGAACTGGTTCACGTAGGCGCTGTTGCGACGCCCCGGGTCGGAGATCCAGTAAAACGCGGTGAACAGCGCCATGGCGCTGAGGAGGACGATGCCGAGCGTCTTGAAGCGCATCGATCAGTTAACGCAGTGATTGATCTTGGTGGTGTCGCGGTTGTCGAAGGTGGCGGTGCCGATCGGCGGCCCGTCCATCAGCGAGCCGGTATCGGCCACATATGCCCCGCCGACGATGGCGACCGGGAAGCGGTCCATGCCCCGCGGCGCCGGGCCGGCGCGCTTCTCGCCGATGATGTTGTACTTGCTGCCGTGGCACAGGCATTCGAACCAGTGGCTCTGATCGCACAGCTGCGGGATCTGGCAGCCCAGGTGCGGGCACTTGCGGTAGAGAGCCAGCACCTCGGAGCCCGGATCGGGGACAGCCTGCGCGGTGCCATCCACCAGGGCCTTGGCGGCCGGCACGTTGATCAGGAAGACGCGTGCCTTCTGATAGGAGTACGGCTGGCCATTGACCCACCCCGGCAGCGCGCTGACGATGTCCGCCGCCGAACCGAGGGTCAGCTTGCCACCCAATCCACCGCGCACGTTGGGCCACAGAAAGTTGACGGTGCCGCCCAGGAACTCGAGGCTCAGTACGCCGATCCCGACGCCGAGCAGGCGGCGCAGGAACCTGCGCCGCGACATCTCGCCGATCGGGGGGCCGTGAACCTCCCCGTAGGCTGGCTGATGGCTCATAGGGTGAAGAAGATCCCCTGCCACGGCCAGACCCAGTTCCAGCCGGGGCCGCGGAAGAAGGAGCCGATGAAGGTGATCAGCAGGCCGCCGACCATCAGGCTCATGAAGAAGACCCACATCGTCTTGCGGTCGCGGGCCGCCTTGTACGGCGAGCGGTCGATGTACGGCACCAGTGCCAGCCCGACCAGGTACATGGCCGGCAGGAAGAAGCCGCCGACGCTGGCATTGAAGTACGACAGCAGCTCCTGGAGGCCCAGGAAGTACCACGGCGCCTTGGCCACGTGCGGGGTGACGTAGGGATTGGCCATCTCCTCCAGCGGCGCCTGGATGAAGACCGATGCCACCACCAGCAGGGTGGTGATCAGCATCGCCATCAGGAACTCGGCGCGCAGCAGGTGCGGCCAGGTGAGGACCGTCTCATCGGGGCGCTTGTCGACGCGGACCAGCGACTCCTGCTTGACGTAGGCCAGCAGGCGGAAGCGCTCGGTCCCCGGCACGCCCGGCGGGCCGGGCAGCTTCGGACCGCCGCCGCGCTCGACGACCGGCAGGCGAGGCGCCTGGGTGGGCGCATTCTTGTCGGCGGTGGCGTTCGGGCGCTTCTCGATGGTCATCGGTTCACTCTCCGCTCAGACCGGCCCGGAGATGCCGCCGTCCTTCCGAATCCTCCAGAAGTGGACGATCATCAGGATGGCGGCGATCAGCGGGAAGGCAATGACATGCATCACGTAGAAGCGGATCAGGGTGCCCTGGTCGACCGTCACGCCGCCCAGGATGAGGAAGCTGGTCTCCTTGGCGACGAGCGGGCCGTAGGCGGCCATGCCGGCACCGACAGTGATCGCCCAGAATGCGATCTGGTCCCACGGCAGCAGGTAGCCGGTGAAGCTCAGCCACAGCGTGCTGAAGAGCAGGACCACGCCGATCACCCAATTGAACTCGCGCGGCGGCTTGTACGCGCCGTGATAGAAGACGCGAATCATGTGCAGGAAGACGGTCAGCACCATCAGGTGGGCACCCCAGCGGTGCATGTTGCGCACCAGCGAGCCAAAGGCGACCGAATTGCCGATGGCCAGCATGTCCTGGTAGGCGCGGGACACCGACGGCACGTAGAAGAACATCAGGTAGACGCCGGTCACCGTCAGCACCAGGAAGAGGAAGAAGCTGATCCCGCCCAGGCAGAAGGTGTAGGTGTAGCGCACGGCGTGCTTCTTGACCCGCACCGGATGCAGATGCAGGAAGACGTTGTTCATCACCGCCAGGGCGCG
>JANMPX010000222.1:0-4312 GCA_031370085.1 Chloroflexota bacterium
GCGGTCGATCAACGCTCGAACCGACTCGGCAGGCGGGGGCACCAAGATGTAGCTCTCAGCCAAGGAGCTGTACGTCGCACTGCGGTTGCACCCGAGGGTTGGCAACTCCGATGCAATGGACTCGATCATGGATCGCCCCTCGAGCATTCGGCCCTGGTGCAGACGTACTGCTGCGAGGCCGAGAGTCGCCTCGGCGTTGGCGCGGCGCCACGGCCTCGTGTTGGCAATTCCCCGTTCAGCCACCGCCTCTGCTCGGACAATGTCACTCGTCGCGAGCAGCGTCTCGACGAGCTCCATATTGTCAGCGTAGGGATTACTGGCCTCAGATTGCCAAAACTGTGTCGCACGTTCCAGATTTGCCAGACTGTCGACCATCAACCCGAGGCTGCGCTGCGTCGCGCCTAGGTTGTGACGAGCCACGGCTTCGTAATGCTCGAGGCCGAGAGATGCAGCGCGCAGCGCGATCCGATTCAATTCTTCTACGACAGCATCTACCGACTGCGTTCGGTAGGTCTTAGTCACCGCGAGGTTACCTTCGAGTCGCAGCCGAAGAACCGCCTCCGAATCTGGTGCCAGGGTCATCCCTTCTTGGGCGGACTCCTCAGCCAAATCCAAGGAGCCGATCGATTGATGGATCGAGCTCGTCTTGAGACATGCGAGCGCCTCCATTCGTCGATCGCCCATGCGGGCGAAGAAGGTGCGTGCGCGTCCGAGTGAGGCGAGGGCGTTGTCCCAGTCGCCACGAATGCCGCATGCCTCGCCGTGGAGAAGTGAAAGTCGCGCGTTTTCCCGGATCGTCCTGGCCGGCAGCTGCTGAAGCCATTCGTCGACCAGGCCGAGGCGCCCCTCCTCGATCAGATCCTCGCCGTATCGGGCGATCAGGCGAGCTGCCTGGGGCTGCAACCCGGCGCGAAGGTAGTGGTGGATGGCCTGGGGCCATTGCTCGTGCGTCTCGAAGTAGGACGCAGCGTGAATATGCAGCCCTGTGACCTCGCCCTGCGAGCGCTCCGAGACCAGCCGGCGCTCCAGGAAGTCCCGAAACAGCCCGTGGTAGCGATAGCGTGCCTCGTTCGGGTCGAGGCGGTAGGTGAACAGCCCTCGCTGCTCGAGGTCCGCGAGAATGCGCGCACCTTCATGAACGCCCGCCAGTCGCTCCGCCAGTTCCGCGTTGATCTGCTGGAGGATCGACGTTGACAGCAGGAAGTTGCGGACCTGCTCGCTCTGCTGATCGAGCACCTCCTCGGCCAGGAACGCGAACACGTCGCTGTCCGAGGTGGCGGTGATCGATCGGATGAAGGCCCGACGCTCCTCCGGGGTCTTCCGCTCACGCAGCGAAACTTCGACCAGCTGCAGGCTGGCCGCCCAGCCTTCGGTGCGTCGCTCGAGCTCGACGAGCTCGGTGGGGTCGAGCGGATCCTCGTAGATCTCGCGGAAGAGCTGGTCGATCTCCTGATCCGAGAACCGGAGGGTATCAGTGCGCAGCTCGGCGTAGCCGGCATGGGTCTTGAAGCGGGCAAACTGCAGCTGCGGCTTGGATCGTGAGAGAAAGACGAACCGGCAGGTCGGCGGTGCGTCGCGGAGGATCTGGTTCCAGAGCCCGCGGACCTCGGTGACCGATGCGACGAACTGCCAGTCGTCGATGATGAACGTGCACGGCTCGGTGAGGCGCTCGTGCATCTCGGCAAGGAGGTAGGCGGCAACCCCGGGTCGCGACGAACCGGGTCCACCCAGCTGCTGGAGCATCGAATGGGCGCGGGCGCCAAAGCCGGCATGGCGCTGGCTGATGGCCTCGATCAGGTAGCTGATGTGCAGCGACCAGTCGTGGTCGTTGCGGTCGAGCTTGTACCAGTAGCACGGGAAGTCGACCTCGCGCTCCCACTGCCAGAGGAGCGTTGTCTTGCCATAGCCCGCGTCGGCGGCGATGACCATGGCACGGCAGTTCGCGTTTTCGCTGAGCCAATCGAGGAGGCGGGCGCGCCGCAGCGTCGGCGTCACGTAGTGCGGCGACGTGACCTTGTTGAAGATCAGCGGGTAGACGTATTTGATGTCCGACATCGGCTCGGCCGCTCCGGCTCCGGCGTTTGGGCGACGACGGACCCCCCAGGTGGACCGATCGACTGGACGCGCCCCCCGCGACCCCGGCCGGTTTCGGCGAGGGTATCCCCGGACCGATTATCAGCGCATTACCGGGCGTTGGTCTAGAGTCGGCCAACCATGCGCACCTTCATCGGTCTCGGGGGAAATCAGCCGGGCACCCGGGCGGCCCTGGAACACGCCGTGCGGGAGCTTCGAAGCCTGGGCGAGGTGATCGGCGCATCCGGCCTATATCAGACCTCGCCTCGTGATCACCTGGACCAGCCCGATTTCAGCAACGCGGTGATCGAGCTGGAGACCGATCTGGAGCCGGCCGATCTGCTCCTTGCGCTCAAACGCCTCGAGACGATGCTGGGCCGCGATCCACAGGGGATGCGCTTTGGCCCGCGGCTGATCGACCTCGACATCCTGGTGGTCGAAGGGCGATGCGTGGACGATGCCGAGCTGGATCTGGTGATCCCGCATCCCCGCCTCGCGGAACGGCGCTTTGCGCTCGAGCCGCTCGCGGAGCTCGATTCCGAGCTGCGTCCGTGGGGTGGCTGCGACGACCCACGCGCCGGGGTGACGGTGGAGGAGCTTCTCCCGAACGTGGCTGACCAGGACGTGAAGCTCAACGACGGCCCGGCATGGGCGGACGCGTAGAGCGCCGCGGCAGCTAGCCCAGGTACGCCGGCGGGCGAGGAAGGTCCGCCTGGTCGGTCGGCTCGTGCTGGATGATGACGCGCGCCCCGACGGTTGCCGCGAGCGCCTCGATCCGGTCCATCGAGGCGAGCGTCTGCGCCCGGTCAGTGTTGAATGGGGGCACCCGCCGGTGCCGGCGGCTCTCCGCCATGTGCCACAGGTCGCCGCTGAGAAGAATCGGGCCGGCATGGGGCAGGCGAACGAGGAGCACCGTGTGGCCCGGCGTGTGCCCGGGAGCCTGCACCACGGTCACCGATCCGTCCCCGAAGACGTCATGGTCGTCACTGACGAGCCGCGTATCGGCGGTTTCCAGGGCGCCGTAGTCGGCCATCGACTGGGGGGCCCGGTTCTCGGCATCGAACATGGCCGCCCGCTCGATAGGATTGACGATCCACGTCGCGCCGGCGAAGGGCCCGGCGTTGCCGGAGTGGTCCCAGTGGCCGTGCGAGAGGACCAGGAAGCGGATGTCGCGTGGCGCCAGGTCGAGTGCTGCGAGCTGTTCGACGAGGCTCGCACCCGGTGTGGCCCACTCGCCCAGATCGGTCCGGGTCCGTGACATGCCTGTGTCCCACAGGAGGTCGCCGGCTGGGTGCCTGATGAGGAAGCAGGGAACCGGCATCTCCAGGGTGCGACCCGCGTAGGCGCCGTCATCGGACATCTCTGCTGCATCGCCGCCGGTCGCCACGATCCGGCCGCCGTCGAGGGGGTAGAGACGGATATCGCTCACGGTGCGGTCCGGCTGTGTTGCCATGGCGGCCCGGACCTAGAGACGAACCTTGGGTGGGACGCGGGGATCGAAGGTGTGGACCGTGTCGATGAAGCGCACGATCCCCCGTGCTGAGCTCATCAGCAGTGAGTGGGTTCGGGCGCCGCCGCCGAAGAAGCGCACGCCGCGCAGCAGTTCGCCGTCGGTGACGCCGGTAGCCGCGAAGACAACCCGGTCGCCGCTGGCCAGGTCGTTGGTGAAGTAGATCCGCTCGGTGTCGTCGACGTCGAGGCCCATCACCCGGCCCCGCTCCTTCTCCTCGTCGGAGCGCCAACGGAACTGGGCCTGGATCTCGCCGCCCAGGCACCTGAGTGCGGCCGCCGTCAGCACGCCCTCGGGCGCGCCGCCGGTGCCAATCACCGCGTGCACGCCGGTCCCCGAGACCGCCACCGAGATGCCTGCAGTCAGGTCGCCGTCGGAGATCAGCTTGATCCGCGCCCCTGTGGCGCGCACCGCTGCGATGAGGTCCTGGTGACGCGGCCGCTCGAGGATCACCACCGTGATGTCCCAGATCTCGCGGCCGAGCCGGTCTGCGATCGTTCTGATGGTGGTCGCCACCGGGTCATTGATGTTGACGTGTCCTGCCACCTGCGGCCCCACGATCAGCTTGCGCAGGTAGGTGTCCGGGGCATGCATCAGCCCGCCGGGCTCCGCTGCGGCCATCACCACTGTCGCGTTCGGAGACCCGGTGGCGACCAGGTTCGTGCCCTCCAGCGGGTCGACCGCGATGTCGACCGACAGCGCCGCGTCGGGGTTGCCCACCTGCTCGCC
>JANMPX010000204.1:0-1606 GCA_031370085.1 Chloroflexota bacterium
GTGCCGCTTGCGGCAGGTGGCGCACCCTTCGACCTCGCCAACTGCGCGGTGCTCTGCCGCTCGTGCAACTCGACGAAGGGTGCCGGAGAGGGCGACCGGGGGTCCCCACACGCGGGTTCCGCGCTCCCGGAAGACCGCGCCCGCCGTATGTATGCGCCCGGCCGAGTTTCGCGAAAAATCCCGGTGGTCGCCGATGCTCGGTGGCTTCGGTGCGATCCCGCCCGCAGCCGGTCGGGCGATGCCTTCGCTCACGCCGCGGTCCGTCAAGCCGCGGCGGTCTCGTGGCAGGCGCAGCCCTCCTCGGTGGCTGCCCGGCTGCCGGGGAACGTCACACCCGGGCGTTCTTCCTGGTGATCCGTGTTGCGCCCTTGCCTTGGTACCGCGACGCAGCGCTGCGGCGTCCCCACCGAGGGCAGCCGCTGCCCGGTCCATCGGCGCGCGCAGGAGCGGCGGCGTGGTAGGCCAGCACAGCGCGGCTACGGTCCGGCGTGGCGGGCACAGTCGCGCGCCACCATCGCGGCCCAGCCGTGGTGCGGCTGCCGACTCGCCCACTGGTGGCATGCCGGGCGCCAGTGCGGCGCGACGGGCGACCTGACCGCGGGCCACGTCGTCCCGCTGGCGCGCGGCGGAGCGGGCGGGCCGAGCGTGACCGAGTGTCGTCGCTGCAACTCGGCGAAACGCGACCGGGTCTGAGGGGGAGGGGGGTGCTCGAAATCTCTGGAACGTCGGCTGGCCCAGTACCCGCTGCTACGCACGCGCACACGCGGCCGAGTTATTCGATTTTGGTCAACCGGGAGATCACCTTGGCCAGTGGCGTAACCGCATCGTCGGCTCCGGGGAAGAGCCGACCCCGGCCACCTTCGCCCACGGGCGCCACAGGGCGACCGGGGCGCGCGATGAGTGAGCCCATGGCCACTGGCCACCCCACGAGGAAGGGCCCCGGGCTTGCGCCCAGGGCCCCAAGTGCGGCTGCGGGGTGATCTACGCGATGCTGGTCTCCTCGACGTCGGCCTCGCCGGCTTCCGTCTTGCGGCCTCGCGCCCGCAGCGCCTCGCCATTGGCGGCCTCGATGACCCGGCCTTCGTCGGACCCGACCCCGACCTTGGCGAGCGTGGCGTCGAGCTTCTGGCGCCGGACCTTCACGGCCGGCGTCTCGACGGTGATCGCGTTGCCGGCGGCGTCGATCGGGTAGCCGGTCGGGGTGCTGGTGGTCGCGCCGAGTTCATCGAGGACGCCGAGGACGCCAGCTTCGGTGCCGAGCGCATCGAGCATCTGCTTCGGGGTGCGGGCCTTGGCCGCCGCTTTGCCCACCCGCGCCGCGCGCTTCGTCGCGACCCTGGCGGCTGCCTGCGACTGCACGGTCGGCTCGGCGGCCTCCTTGCGGGCAGTCGCGGTCTTGCTGGCGTTGGCCGCCATCCGCAACGCCCGCGTGTACTCGGTCCAGTGGGGCTTGCACATCCGCCCCAGACCGTCCTTCTGGCTGGGCTGGGTGGGGAAGTCGGCGACCGGCGCCTCGTGCGCCGCGATCCCGAACTTCGCCGAGCCGACACACCGGCGCTGGCCCTCGGCGGGCATCTTCTTCGTGGTCGCCATGATCGTCGTGATG
>JANMPX010000219.1:0-8850 GCA_031370085.1 Chloroflexota bacterium
CGCCCCGGCGCGGCCAAGGGCGCGGACCAGACCCTGGTCGTCGAGGTGCAGCAGCACCTTGGCAACAACTGGGTGCGCGCGGTCGCCATGTCCACCACCGACGGCCTGTCCCGCGGCCTCGACGCGATTGACACCGGCGCGCCGATCACCGTGCCGGTTGGCGCGGTGACGCTGGGGAGGGTCTTCGATGTGCTTGGCCATCCGATCGATGGCAAGGGCCCGGTGGCAAAGTCGGAGATGCTGCCGATCCATCGCCATGCCCCCACCTTCGACCAGATGGAGACCGAGGCCCAGGTCTTCGAGACCGGCATCAAGGTCATCGACCTGATCGCCCCGTTCAAGCGGGGCGGCAAGGTCGGCGTCTTCGGAGGCGCCGGCGTCGGCAAGACGGTCATCATCCAGGAGCTGATCCGCAATATCGCCGCAGAGCACGGTGGCTACTCGGTCTTCGCCGGCGTCGGTGAGCGCTCTCGTGAAGGAAATGACCTGATCGGCGAGATGACCCATTCGGGCGTGCTTGACAAGACGGTTCTCGTCTTCGGCCAGATGAACGAGCCGCCCGGCGCCCGGCAGCGCGTGGGACTGGCCGCGCTGACGATGGCGGAGTACTTCCGTGACGTCGAGCATCGCGACGTGCTCCTCTTCATCGACAACATCTTCCGCTTCACCCAGGCCGGCGCAGAGGTCTCCGCACTCCTCGGTCGGATGCCCTCGGCGGTCGGCTACCAGCCCACCCTGGCCACCGAGATGGGCGACCTCCAGGAGCGGATCACGTCCACCAAGGATGGCTCGATCACCAGCCTGCAGGCGATCTTTGTCCCCGCCGATGACTACACCGATCCGGCTCCGGCCACCACCTTCGGGCACCTCGACAGCACCGTCCGGCTGGAGCGCTCGATCGTGGAGCTGGGCATCTATCCGGCTGTCGACCCGCTCAACTCGACCTCGACCGTGCTGGACCCGCGGATCGTCGGAGAGGATCACTTCGCCGTCGCTCGCGAGGTGCAGCGCACCCTGCAGCGCTACAAGGACCTGCAGGACATCATCGCCATCCTGGGCATGGACGAGCTCTCCGAGGAGGACAAGGTGACCGTCTCGCGGGCGAGGCGGCTGCAGCGCTTTATGAGCCAGCCGATGTTCGTGGCGGCCCAGTTCACCGGGCGCGACGGCAAGTACGTCGAGCGCAAGGAGACGGTCCGCGGCTTCCGCGAGATCCTCGAGGGCAAGCATGACGGACTCCCCGAGCAGGCCTTCTTCATGGCGGGTCCGATCGAGGATGTCATCGCCAACGCCGAGGCGATGAAGTAGATGGAGGCTCACCGATGCCGCTGAAGCTCGAGATCGTCAGCCCCGAGCGGCGCGCCTACTCCGACGAGGTCGACATGGTGACCGTGCCAGGCATCGACGGCGAGCTCGGCATCCTGCCGCACCATACCCGCCTCATCAGCGCCCTGGGGATCGGCGAGCTGCGCATCAAGAAGGCCGGTACCGAACAGGTGATGTTCATCTCCGGGGGCTTCGTGGAAGTTCGCGCCGACAAGGTCATCGTGCTGGCCGACCTTGCCGAGCATACCGACGAGATCGACGAAGCCAAGGCCATCGAGGCGCGCAAGCAGGCCGAGGCCGCGCTCGGCGAGGTGCACGATCCGCTCGATGTCGCCCGCGTGCGCGCGGCGCTGCAGACCGCACTGATGCGCGAGCGGATCGCGACTCGGCATCGCAGCCGGGGCTAGCTCTTGCTACATGGCTGACCAGGACGGACGACCGCTGCGCGGGCCCGCTGGACGCGGCGTTCCAACCGACGCCGCCGGAAAACCATTTCGCCGCATGCAGGAGCTGCGCCGCATCGGCCGCGAGTACCCGTTCATCTGCCCGGTCGACTTCCTTCCCCACCGCGGCTCCCCACCGGGCGAGGATCCGAACCTTGACCCGACCTTCGTCGAGCGCCACTCGCGCGATGACGGAGAGCACTACCTGGCCTGATGCAGTCCTGCGATCACTGCGGCGCCCGCCTCGCCCTGCTGCCGGTGAGGATCGAGATCGTTCGCGAGTCGGGACCGATCGGCTTGCCCGGCTCTCCCGCTCCCGGCGCCAGTAGCAACTTCACCAAGGGCTACGCCTTCTGCTCCTCGGAGCATGTCTACGCCTGGGCCAGGGAGCGGCGCTACATGCTGTGCAACGCCGAGCCAACTCCGTTCGAAGAGGGCATGCAGCCGTTTCTGCCGTCGCGCCACATGGGCGGTCGGGTGGGGCTGTGCGACGGGCATCACCGCGGTCCCCACGAGTGGAAGGAGGCGTGGCCCGCCTGAAGCCACCGGTACACTAACGGCACCCATGCAGAAGTTCATTGTTACCGGTGGCGTGCCGCTTCGCGGCGAAGTGCGGATCGCCGGCGCCAAGAATGCCGTGCTCAAGCTGATGGCGGCCGCCGTCCTGACCGACGAGCCGTGCACGCTGCACAATGTTCCGCGCATCAGCGACGTGCAGATCCTGCGGGCCACCATGGCCGACATCGGCTTCGAGCTGGAGGCTGCAGGCGACGCGAGCCTGCGCCTGCGTGCGGTGGCGGCGGACTGGCCGTTCGTACCGCTCGAGGCTGCGATGAAGATGCGCTCATCGTTCATCCTGCTCGGGCCGCTGCTGACCCGTTTCGGGCGGGTCATCATCAGCAACCCCGGCGGCGATCGGATCGGACGTCGGCCGGTCGACCTGCACGTCGATGCCATGGAGGCGCTCGGTGCCGAGATCCAGTACAAGAACGGCTACTACTTCGCGCAGGCCCCCGGCGGACTGCGCGGCGCCCGCATCGCGTTCCCGTATATCACGGTGATGGGGACCGAGAACGCAATGCTGGCCGCCACCCTGGCGCGCGGCACCACCGTGATCGAGAACGCAGCCTCGGAGCCAGAGGTCGAGGACCTGATCACCATGCTGCAGGCGATGGGCGCCCAGATCGAGCGCACCGCGCCCCACCGGTTGGAGATCCAGGGAGTGGATCGCCTGCGCGGGACCGAGCACAGCGTCATCGGAGATCGGCTCGAAGCGGGCACGTTCGCCATCGCGGCGGCGGTGACCGGCGGAGAGATCACCATCCGCGGCGTGGATCCCGCCCACCTGGGAGCCTTCAGTGACGTCCTGGCAGGCATGGGTGTCCCGTTGGCCACGACCGATGACGGCCTGCGCGTTGGTTCGGCGGAGGGGTACCTCCCGGCTGACGTCGAGACCCAGCCGTACCCGGGCTTCGCAACCGACCTGCAGGCTCCGTTGGCCGTGCTGATGACCCAGGCCGATGGCGAGTCGACGATCCACGAGACGATCTACGAGGACCGCCTCGACTACACCATGGAGCTGGTCAAGATGGGAGCCGTGATCGAGGTCCTCGACGAGCGCCACGCCCGGATCGCCGGCCCCACTCCGCTGCACGGCCGCGAGGTGCAGATCGCCGACCTGCGCGCCGGAGCGACCATGATCCTGGCGGCGCTGGCCGCCCCCGAAACGAGCGTCATCTCCGGTGTCGAGCACGTTGATCGTGGCTACGAGCAGATCGAGTCAAAGCTGGTCGCGCTCGGCGCGCAGATCACGCGGATCGACGCATGAAGATCGGCATCGACCTCGGCACCGCCAACATCCTGGTCTACGTCAAGGGCAAGGGCGTGGTGCTCAACGAGCCGTCGGTGGTGGCGATCAGCGACGATGACAATCGCCTCCTCGCGGTCGGCGAGGAGGCGCGCGAGATGATCGGCCGCACGCCGGGCAACGTGCGGGCCATCCGGCCGATGCGCGATGGGGTGATCGCCGACTACCTGATCACCGAGGCGATGCTGCGCTACGTCATCAACAAGGTGGCGCGCGTGCGGCTCTTCCGGCCGGACGTCGTGATCAGCGTGCCGTCCGGCGTCACCAGCGTCGAGAAGCGCGCCGTTCGTGACGCGGCGCTCAAGGCGGGGGCGAGGCACGCCTACCTGCTCGCCGAGCCACTGGCGGCGGCGATCGGTGCCAATGTGCCGATTTCGGGGCCGAGCGGGAACATGATCATTGACATCGGCGGCGGCACCACCGAGATCGCGGTGATCGCCCTCGGCGGGATCGTGGTGGCCCACTCAGTGCGAGTCGGTGGCACGAAGTTCGACGAGGCGATCGCCTCGCACATCCGGCGCAAGTACAACCTGATGATCGGTGAGCGAACCGCGGAGGAGGTCAAGATCGCGATCGGCTCAGCGCTGCCGCTCGAGGAGCCGATGCACATGGACGTCAAGGGCCGCGACATGATTGCCGGCCTGCCGCGCACCATCCCGATCAGCTCCAGCGAGGTGACCGAGGCGATCGAGGCACCGATCCAGCAGATCATCACCGCGGTACGTGGCGTGCTCGAGCAGACCCCGCCCGAGCTGTCGAGCGACATCATCGACAAGGGGATGGTGATGACCGGTGGCGGCGCGCTGCTCCGCAACTTCGACACGCTGCTGACGCAGGTCACCGGGATCCCATGCCACGTGGCCGAGAACGCGCTGAACTCGGTGGCGGTGGGGACCGGGCTGGCGCTGGACCACTTCCACATCTATCGGAAGAGCCTGGTGAGCGGCTCGTGACGTCTGCGGGGCGAGCGCTGGCCTTCGCCGACTTCCACATTCACACCCGCTACTCCCGCGACTCGCTCCTCTCCGAGGACGGCTTCATCCGACGCGCGATCGAGCGCGGGCTGACGCACGTGGCGATCACCAACCACAACAACGTCGAGGGCGCGATCGCGGTCCGCGACCGGGTCGCCGCGCAGGGTCTCGCCGATCGGCTGCACGTGATCCTCGGCGAGGAGGTGTCGAGCGCTGACGGAGAGATCGTGGGGATCTACCTTGAGCGAACGATCCCACCGGGCCTCTCCGCGATGGAGACCGCCGATGCCATCCACCAGCAGGGCGGGCTCGTCTCGGTCCCGCACCCGTACGACCCGTTCCGTCGAGCCCATCTGCGGGAACCGGCGCTGCTCCAGCTGCTCGAGGCGGGGAAGGTCGACGCCATCGAGGTCTTCAACAGCCGCGTCACCTTCGCCCGGCACAACCAGCAGGCGGCCGAGCTGGCGGCCCGCTATCGGATCCCCGGCATTGCCTGCTCGGACGCCCACTCGGGGGTCGAGGTGGCGATGAGCTTCAATGCACTGCCTGCCTTCAGCTCTGCGACCGAGCTTCGGGCGGCCCTGACCAGCAACGAGTGGCACGGCAGCCGTTCCAGCGGGCTGATCCACCTGACCACGCGCTGGGCGGTCTGGTCGAAGGCCCTTCGGCGCAGGCTCGCCCGCCGGATCTCCTCGCGCGACCAGGCGAGCGCCTGATGACCGAAGGTCCGACCCATCCACGCGGCCCCCACGAGCACGGGCACTCCGTCTACGAGCCCGCCGAGTTCCTCGACGCCCCGTCCGACGAGCCGATTCCCGAACGCGAGGTCAGCCTTGCCCGGCGCTTCCTGAACCTGCGGACCATCGGCTCGATCGTGTTCGGCGTCGCGATCCTGTTCCTCCTCTTCCGCGTGGTGCTCAAGATCGACGTCGGGGCGACCTGGCGGCAGATCACCGGTGCCAATCCGATCCTCCTCGCGCTCGGCGTGCTGGCCTACTACGCCACCTTCCCGTTGCGGGGCTACCGGTGGTCATTCATCCTCGGCCGGGTCGGGACCAGGCTCGGGCTGCGCGACGCCACCGAGATCCTCTTCCTGTCGTGGTTCGTCAACTGCCTGGTGCCGGCCAAGCTCGGCGACCTGTATCGCGCCTACCTGCTGAAGGGCAACTACGGCGGATCGATCTCGCGCACGGTGGGCACGATCTTCATCGAGCGGATTGCCGACATCATCGTGATCTTCGGGCTGGCCCTGGCGGCGGGCTTCTGGAGCTTCCGCGGCCGATCCCGCCCCGAGATCGATGCGCTCTTCCTGGCCGGCTTCGCGGTGGCCGCCGTGCTGGTGCTGCTGGTGATCGGCCTGCGCTACTTCGGAGCTCACCTGGCGCGGATCCTGCCGGCCAGGGTCGCCGAGCTGTACGAGCGCTTCCATGAGGGAAGCACCGGCGCCCTGACCGCGCGGAGCCTGCCGCTGATCGGCGCGCTGACGGCGATCATCTGGCTTTTGGAAGGGCTGCGCCTCTTCTTCGTGATCCGCGCCCTGGACCTGCCGGGCGCCGAGCTGGGGATCAGCGCCTCGCTCTTCGTGGCGCTCGCCGCGGCGCTGCTAACCGCCATTCCGCTGACCCCGGCCGGGGTGGGCTTCGTCGAGGCGGGGATCGTCGGAGCCCTGTCGATCTACGGCGTGGTGGCCGAGCCGGCCGTGGCCGTGGCGCTGACCGACCGCGCCATCAGCATCGTGACGGTCATCATCCTGGGCGGCATCTTCTACGCCTTCTCGGCCAAGGTGCGTCGTGCGCACCGCTCGGGAGCCACCTGAGCGCCATTTCGGATCGGCCGATGCGCGTGAGCGATCGGTACCTTTCTCCCATTGGCCGTCCGTGCCTGCGCTGCGATTCTGAGGTTGCTCGGACGCACCACCAGGCGATCTACCGCCCGGTGGGCGACGGCGCAGGACGAAGCCGAATGACGCTCCAGACACCGCGTTCGTTCAACAGCTGGCTTCGCGGCCAGCTGAAGGAAAAGAAGATGAGCCAGCGCCAGCTGGCCCTGCAGTCGGGGGTCGACCATTCGACCATCTCCCGGCTGATCAAGGGTAATCGGATGCCGTCGCTCGGTACCGCCACCAAGCTTGCCCGTGGGCTGCGCGAGATCCGCGAAGAGTCCGACGGGCCTTCGTACTTCGCAGGCCAGGGCGCCCGCCAGCAGCTTCCGACTGCGCGCGTCGAGTACGCGCTGCGCGGCGACGACCTCCTCCTGGACAGCGATGTGCGCGAGCTGATGCAGACCTACATCGCGCTCCGCGGACAACGCATGCGCGATGGCAACGGGCACGAGAACGGTAACGGGCTCGACCATGCCGCCGGGAACGGGTTCGGCAGCTAGCCCCGTGCTCGACTGCCGAGCACACCGACCAGGATTGACCGATAGGGACCGATATCCGGGCTGAATCACCGCTCTTTTGCTCGCCTGCCGAAAATTCGGCTAGGATTCGGCGCTCTTCCGGTCCATGCGCTCGGATGCCGAGTACACAGCGGACCGGATCCGGATCAACCGCGGACCGCGCGCGACGCCGCCCGCGATGTGCGGAACGCCCGTGGCGGCAGGAGCGGCAGCGATCCCTCGCCGCGATGCAGCAGCCAGCTGCGCCGCAGGTTGACCGCATCGAATCCCTCGTCCACGCCAGGCGTCTCCATCACCAGCGCCGTTCGTCCGGGAAGGCGCGGGTCTCGCAGGAAGGCGGCGAGGCCGGCAGGACCGATCCTCCCTGCTCCGAGGTGCTCGTGGCGATCGTGGCGCGATCCGAGCGCTGACTTCGAATCGTTGAGGTGGACGAGCGCAAGGCGTTCCAGCCCGATCAACACATCGAAGCGGTCGAGAACCGCCTCGACACCCTCCGCGGTCGAGATGTCGTAGCCGGCACCCCACAGGTGCGCCGTGTCGAGGCAGAAGCCCAGCTGGTCGGCCGCCGCGCCGGGCACCTGGTCGAGGATCCGTGCCAGCTCCTCCAGCGTGGAGCCCAGCGTGTCACCTCCTCCGGCGGAGTTCTCCAGGACCAGGCGCACGCCACGCGGCGCTTCCGCCAGCACGAATCCGACGCGTGAGGCGATCTGCTGCAGACCCACATCGGTCCCTTCGCCGCGATGTGACCCGATATGGGTGTTGACCATGCTGGCGCCGTAGGCGGGTGCGCGCTGCAGCTCGTGCAGCAGGCCGGCGACCGACTGCCGGGCAAACGGCTCGGCCGAGCCTGCCAGGTTGATCAGGTAGCTGGCGTGGATGACCACCGGAGCGATCCCTTCGCGGACGCAATAGGTGGCGAAGGAATCGGCGTCGGCCGGTGGCTCCGGACGGCGGCGCCAGGCGGTCGGGTTGTCGCTGAAGATCTGGAGCGCCGTGGCGCCGATCTGCCGGGCACGCCGCCCGGTCTTGAGCAGCCCGCCCGCGACGCCGAGGTGCATCCCCACCCTGGGCGCGCCATCAGGCCAGCTGAGCCGCCGACGCGGCTCGGGTCGTGCTAGGGTGCCGGCCATGGAACGAGGGCCGCGCGAACCAGGTTCGATCGACCTGTTGACGGTGGCACTGCTGGTCTTCTTCGTGTCGCTGATCGGGATCGTGGCGGCCCTGCTGGTTCTGCCGAACCTTGCGCCCTGAAGGGCGCGTTCGCGCTCAGTCCCGCCTCCGCTTGGATCCCACCACTGGGTCGATCAGCCCGTAGCTTCCATCACCGCGACGGTAGATGACGCCGATCCGCTCCGTCTCCGCGTTCAGGAAGACGAAGAAGGCATGGCCCAGTTCCTCCATCCGCACGATGGCGTCCTCCTCGAACATCGGCGTCATGTCGAAGCGCTTGATCTTGACGACCGATGGTCCCTGCGACGCCTCTGCCTCCTCGGTCGCGGTGCCGCCAACCGGCAGGTCGGAGCTGGCTCGCGCCTGCTCCTCTCCCTGCTGACGATCTCGAATGCTGCGAGGCCGCTCGCGCGCCCGTAGCGCCTGTCGCTCGAGGCGGTCGAGCAGGATGTCGAGCGCCGCAATCAGCGTGGGGCCCGCCGCCACCGAGCGCAGCACGGTCCCGTTGTTCACCAGCGACACCTCGGCAAGGTGGGAGGTCTCCGAGGCCTTCGAGGCGTTCACCATCAGCTCGACGGTGGCCTCGGCATCGGGATGGGAGATCCGCTCCAGGCGCCGAAGCTTGCGCTCGATCTGGCTTCGCAGGCTCTCGGTGAGTTCGAAGTTGCGT
>JANMPX010000064.1:0-1550 GCA_031370085.1 Chloroflexota bacterium
AGCGCTCGGTCGGCCGTGACGATCGACTCGCCCGACCGGTCGGTCATCATGTAGACCCGCGACAGCTCGGCGAGCAGCGCGGCGTACTCGGGAGAGTCCCCGATCTCCGCCCCCTCGGCCAGCGCCTCCTCGAAGACGGCCGCCGCCTGTGGCTCGAGCTTGCCACTGGTGAAGTGACGGCCCATCCAGGTCGCGGCACGCAGCACACCGGGGAGGTCGTCAAGCGATCGGTACAGCTCGCGTGCTGCCCGGGCGTGGGCGGCAGCGCTTTCATAGTCGGAAATGTGGTCGCCCATCTCGGCGGCTCGCTCGTACAGGGCCGCCTGCTCGGCCTTGTCGGCGGTGACCGTGATCGCCTGCTCGAGATAGCCGATCGCCTGGAGGTGAGACTGGAGCGCAGCCGCCCGGTCTGCGGCAGCCACCAGCGCGAGGCGGGCCTGGGCGGCGAGCGCATCGGCCTCGGGGCCTGCCTTCGAGGCCTGGTAGGCGGCGAAGTAATGACTCGCCAGCACGCCAGCGGTCTCCTCATCGCCGAGGGCCTCCAGGAAGCGGGCGGCGGCGAGATGGCGCACCCGGCGGTCGGGTCGCGCCAGGGACGCGTAGGCGACCTCGCGGACGACGGATTGCACAAACTGGTATTGGCCGCGCTCCGGCGACCGCTGATCCGCGATCACGGTGAACAGCTGGCGTCGCACCAGTCGGTCGAGGCGATCCGCCAGCGCGGCGGCATCCTCCCCCGCCACGGCTGCCAGCGCCTCCAGGGCGAAGCTCTGGCCCAGGACGGAGGCGTCCTGCAGCAGGGCGCGATCCTCAGGCCGGTTGGCATCCAGGCGGCTGGCTACCAGGGCCTGCAGCGTGTCCGCTACGCCCAGCGAGCCCAGGTCTCCGGTCAGGCGGAAGCGACCGTCCTCGGGGACCAGCAGCTCACGGTCAAGGAGCATGCGCACCGTCTCGACGGCGTACAGCGGGATCCCCTCCGAGCGCTCCACGATCGAGCGCAGCGCAGCCGCCGGGAGGCCGGGCACCAGGCCCTCCAGCATCTCCCTGATCTGCTCGGCAGCGAGCGGCTCAAGGGTCAGGCGCGTCACGCTGCGCACGCTGTTTCCCCAGTCGGGACGACCCTCGAGCAGCTCCGGGCGCGCCAGCGCCACCACGAAGATCGGGTCATTGCGGGCCGAGGTGAGGAGATTCTCGACGAAGTCGAGCATTCCCTGGTCGGCCCAGTGCAGATCGGTGAAGACCAGGATCACCGGGGCCTGCTCGGCCATTCTCTGGAAGAACGTGCGCCACGCGGAGAAGAGCTCCTCGCGGCCCTCGGCCGGCAGCTCCTCGATCCCCAGCAGCCCCGCCAGCCGGGGCGCCACCCAGCGTCGCTCGCCCGGGTCGGGGACGAACTGTTCCAGGGTCGCATCCAGCCGCGCGCGGACGGTCTCCCGGTCGTCGCCTTCGGCGATGCCGGCGCGGCGTCGCACCATCTCGACCAGGGCCCAGTAGCTGATCCCCTCGCCGTATGACGGCGAACGACCTTCGTGCCAGTACGCCGTGTCGAC
>JANMPX010000227.1:0-3477 GCA_031370085.1 Chloroflexota bacterium
GTCGTCCCGGTGTTGGTCACCCCGGGCGTGCCCGCCAGGACTGCAAAAGGCTCAGCCGTTCCCAGCCCGACCGGCGTCGGACCTGCGGCAAGAGCCGTCTGTGCGACGGCGAGCATCCCCATCGCGAGCGTAACTGCGACGCGAGCCGAAAGCGGCAACCTGGTCTGGATCGTCGTTTTCATCGGATCGTCTCCCTCGACACAGCTAATCGGACCGACTCTACATGGCCGTCTGGGAGTATACGCCGGTCCCGATCAGCAGCCCCGGGAGGGTCCTGGATGGAAGCCCGACGGTCAGCCGCCCAGGTGGCGGAGACCGAAACCTGCGAGATGCGGGAAGTCGCCGGTCTTCAGCGCGTCGGTCAGCCGCGTGAGCATCGCGTCGGCGCGTGCCTGGGTCAAACGACCGGCCGTCACGAGGGCGTCGAGATCGGCCTTGGCCGCATCGGTGATCGCCTTGCTGACGGTGTCGTAGCTGACCTTCTGATCGGTGGCGATCTTCTTGAGCGAATCCCCCGATCGCAGTGCCTTGACGAGGTCGGCCGGTGGCATGCCCAGGGCGGTTGCGGCGGCACCGACCAGGTCGTGGCGCGCGTCAGCCCGGATCCCGTGCCCGGCGATACCGTGCAGGAAGCCGCCGAGCAGTCGGCAGCCGTCGCCGTTGGCGGCATTGACCTGGGTCTTGATTCGGTCGGCGACGTCGGATGGAAGGTCGCCGTTCTTGACCGCTGCGTCAACGGCGGACAGGGTCGCCGCCTTGGCAGCAGGCACGAGCTTGTCGACGCTGACTCCGAGCTCGGTTGCGAAGGTCTGCTGCCAGGTGGTGCAGTACTTCGCCGAATCCACCGCGTCCTTGGTCAGCCCCGCCGTCGAAGACGGATTCGAGGCAGAAGGGGCGGCCGCCACCGCGCTGATCAGCGTTCCACCGATCAGCGCAGCGGTGACGAAACCACCCGCGATGCCCAGTGTCTTGAGGTTCTTCATCGGTAGGGGTCCTCTTCGGAATGGTCGCTTGGGTGCGACATCTGGCCAAAGAATTGCGGGTCGACGTGAAGATCGGGTCAAGATGGGAGCGATCCGTCTTCACATCCTCTGAACAGCGCCGCGTCTAGGATGCAGCCATGGCCCAAGCTCGAGTCCTGATCGTCGAGGACGAACCGCAGCTGCGCGCCCTGCTGCGACTCTACCTGGAGAGAGAGGGGCATCGGGTGACTGATGCCGGCGACGGGGCGGCCGCCCTGGCGGCGTACCGGCGCGACGGAGCTGACATGGTGATCCTGGATCTCATGCTCCCCGGCCTGCAGGGCGAAGCGGTGCTGGAGGCGCTGCGCGAGGAAGGCGACGTGCCGATCCTGATCACGAGTGCCAAGCGCACCGATGCAGAACGAATCGCGGGCCTGCGCCGGGGCGCTGACGACTACCTGGCCAAGCCCTTCAACCCCCATGAGCTGACGGCACGGGTGGCGGCGATCCTGCGGCGCACGCGCCCTGGGGCGGCCGCCGAAGAGGGGATCCTCTCGCTGGCCGATGGGCGCCTGGTGCTTGATCCTGCCTCGCGTCGGTTCACCCTGCGCGGAGCCAACGGGGGGCGCCTGACCCCAGGCGAGTGTGGGCTGCTGATGGCGCTGGCCCGCCGTCCCGGGTCGGTGGTCACGCGCGAGCAGCTGCTCGAGGCTGTGGCCCGCCGGCCCGACGAGGTCTTTGGCCGGGTGGTCGACGTCCACGTCGCCAACCTGCGCCGCAAGCTGGGGGACGACGCCGGCGAGCCCTGGCTCATCGAGACCATCCCGACGACCGGCTACCGGCTTCTCGCCAGCCGGGACGCATCGTGACGACCCGCGCAGGGCGTCCCCTCTCTGTCAGGCTGGCGCTCCTCCTCTCGCTGGCGGTTGCCGGCGTCCTGCTGATCACCGGGCTGGCCGTCAATCGCCTGGTCAGTGGCCCGCTCGAGGCGGAGCTGACGGCCGTCCAGCGGGACCGATTGACGGTCGTTGCGGGGGCGCTTGGGGACGTCGACTGGAGCACCCCGCGCGGCAAGGCGGCAGTACGGCTGGTGTTGCACCGGGTTGCAGCCGCAGCTCACGGGCGTGCCAGCCTCGTCGATCCGACCGGGGCGACGGTGCTGGCGGAAGGGTCGCTGCGCAACGGCGTCGCCGGCCAGACGATCAGCGAACCGATCTCGGGCGGCGGGAGCCTGGTGGTCGAGATTCCGGGTCCCGACCGCTCGTTCCTGCGGGTCTTCAACCTCACCCTGGTTGGCGCGGGGGTGGTGGCGGTGGTCGTCCTGATCGCGGTGGCCGTCTTCGTGTCCGACCGGCTCACTCGTCCGCTGCGTGGCATTGCGCAGGCTGCGCACCGGCTTGGCGATGGCGACCTTGGTGCGCGTGCGCATGGCGGATCGGACCGGGAATCAGCCGAGCTGGCGGACGCGTTCAACACCATGGCGGATCGACTTCAGCGTTCCGAGATGCTCCGCCGTCGGGCCGCCAGCGACATGGCCCACGACCTGGCCACGCCCGCTACGGTGCTGGAATCGCAGCTGCAGGCGATGGTGGACGGGGTGGTGCCGACCGATCGGGCTCAGCTCGATGGCGCGAGAGCCGCGGCCGGCGCGCTGTCCGGGGTGATCGGCCAGATGCGCGAGCTGGTTGACGCCGAATCGGCCGCACTCAACCATCGCGCCGGCCGGGTCGAGATCGGCCCCCTGCTCGAGGAGCTGGCCCTGGCCATGCAGCCGCTCTTCAGGGAACGTGGTCTGGCACTGCTGATCGAGCCATCGCCGGTCGGGCTGGCTGCGCAGGTCGACCGAGCGCAGGTGGCTCGGGCCCTGCGGAACGTGCTCACCAACGCCGCACAGCACTCGCCCCCGGCCGGCGAAGTGCGGCTGAGCGTGGAGGCGGGGCCGGGCGAGGTGCGGATCCGGGTCCGTGATCACGGCGCCGGCATCGCTGCGGCCGACCTGCCGCATCTCTTCGAACGCTTCTACCGGGCCGACCCGGCGCGCGGTCCGGCAGTGCCCCGACCGGGGAGCGGGATCGGGCTCACCATTGCGCTCGAGCTGTTGGCGGTCAACGGCGGCCGCATCCAGGTGGAGCGCACCGGACCCGACGGAACGACTTTTCTCGTTCGGCTGCCGTTGACCGGCTAGGACCCGCTGAGCTCCCAGCTGCGCGGGCGCGCCAGCGCCTGCCAATCGTCGCGCAGGAGTGACATGACGCTGACGTCATGGAAGCCGCCGCGATGGAAACGAGCCCTGCGGAGCACGGCATCGGTCCGGAAGCCGGCCTTCTCGTACGAGCGCATGGCGCGCAGGTTGTAGTCGAAGACCTCCAGCTCAATCCGCTCCAGGCGCAGCTCGCCGAAACCGAAGTCGACCAGGGTGTTGAGCGCATCGGTCCCGTGGCCCTTGCCCAGGTAGCGCCGATCGCTGATGAAGATGCCGACCACCCCGCTCCCGTTCAGCTTGTCGACGTTGCGC
>JANMPX010000267.1:0-5841 GCA_031370085.1 Chloroflexota bacterium
GGCCCCGCCCTGGCGGCCGGCAACACCTGCATCCTCAAGCCGGCCAGCTACACCCCCTTGACCGCCCTGCGCCTCGGCGAGCTGGCCCTGGAGGCCGGCTTCCCGCCCGGCGTGGTGAACGTGGTTACCGGCCCCGGCGGCACTGCCGGGGCGGCGCTGGCCGGACATCCGGGGGTCGGCAAGATCGCCTTCACCGGCGAGACGACGACCGGCCAGGAGATCATGCGGCTGGCCGCCAACAACGTGAAGAAGGTCAGCCTGGAGCTCGGCGGCAAGAGCCCCAACGTCGTCTTTGCCGATGCCGACCTCGAGAAGTTCGCAGCCGAATCCCCGTATGCCGTCTTCGACAACGCCGGCCAGGACTGCTGCGCACGCAGTCGCATCTTCGTGCAGGACACGGTCCACGACCGGGTCGTCGAGCTCTTCGCCGAGGCGACGCGCCGGGTGGTAGTGGGCGATCCGGCTGACGACAAGACCGAGATGGGGAGCCTCGTCAGCCAGCGCCAGCGTGAGCGGGTGGCCGACTACATCGCCATCGGACGCGAGGAAGGCGCCGAGCTGGTCCTCGGCGGCGATGCCCCGGTTGGTGACCCGTTCGACGACGGCGCCTACCTGATGCCGACCATCTTCGATGCCTGCACCACGGACATGCGCATCGTCCGCGAGGAGATCTTCGGGCCGGTGGTGGCGATCATCCCGTTCCACGACGAGGCCGAGGCGATCCGGCTGGCCAACGACACGCCGTATGGCCTGTCGGGCTCGGTGTGGAGCCGCGACATCGGGCGCGCGCTGCGGGTGGCCAAGGCGCTCAAGGCGGGGGTGCTGTCGGTGAACTCCAACAGCAGCGTGCACACCGAGGCGCCGTTCGGCGGCTACAAGATGAGCGGCATCGGGCGAGAGCTGGGGATGCACGCGGTGGAGCTGTACACCGAGCTCAAGAACGTCTTCGTCGACCTGACCTGACGAAGTCGGCGGCTGCCGACACGAAGGCTCGCCACAGGCGATCGAACTCTGGGCCGGTGAACTCCGGGCGCTCCGGGTGGAACTGCACGCCCACCAGCCAGTCGGCCGGGTCGGCGGACTCGAGCGCCTCTACCAGCTCGCCGTCGTGATGATGCGCCACGCCGACCGCCCGCAGCCCTGGCGCCAGGTCGCCCGGCCGGATGGCCTGGTGGTGATAGGTGTTGACCTCGGTGGCGAGCATCGGATCGGTGTCGCCCAGGATGGCCGCCAGACGCGAGCCGGGGTCCAGGTACAGCGCGTGCGCCGCGGGCGCGTGGGTGGGGCTGTCGTGACCCTCCATGTGCTGGACCAGCCGGCCGCCGGAAAAGACGTTGATCGCCTGGAACCCGCGGCAGACGCCGAAGATCGGCACGCCCTGCTCGCGCGCGGCATTCCAGGCCTCCAGCTCGAGGTCATCGCGCGCCGGCTCCGCAGCCACCGCCGGGTGTGGCTCCTCCCCGTAGAGGGAAGGGTCGAGGTCGGCGCCGCCGGGCAGGAGGAGCCCGTCCATGACGGCGAAGGCCGCGGCGCGTGCGTTCGGACTGCTGGTCGGATCGAGCGTGAGTGGCTCACCGCCTGCTCGCCGCACCGCCTCGAGGTAGCCTTCGAAGGTCGCCCAGGTCGGCTCCTCTAGCGCCGCCTGTTCGGGGCCATGCAGCGTGACCACGATCCGGGGTCGGTCAGGCATGGACCGATGATACGGGCACCTCTCCTACAATCGGTCGCATGACGGATAACGAGCAACGCTCCCAGGGGTGGCCGGTCCACCGGGTGACCGGGGTCGACGTGTGGCCGTACCGGCTGCACGACGGCGAGGCGGAGTTCCTCCTGCTGCATCGGTCCGGGACCGATGGGCCACCGTTCTGGCAGGGGGTCTCCGGCTGGATCGAGGCCGACGAGCTGCCACACCTGGCAGCGCTCCGCGAGCTGCGCGAGGAGACCGGCTTCGAGGCCGAGGCGCTCTTCATCGTCGACGCCATCTTCGACCTGTACAAGTGGCGGCGCGGCACGGTCGACACCACCGTCCCATTCGCCGCGCAGGTGCCCGCCGGGGCGGACCCGCTTCTTTCCGAGGAGCACGACGCATGGCGCTGGGTCTCCTTCGGCGAGGCACTCGAGCTGCTTCCCTACGAGCCGCAGCGGGTCGCCCTGCGCCGCATCGACGCCGATCTGCTGGCACGCCCCGAGTCGGCCGACCTCTATCGCATGCCGGGGTAGTTGCGCAAAACCGTTGACGCGCCGCGGGACCCGCTTCTATGCTGCCGCCCAGCCCCGAATGAGCGGCCGCCCCCGGATTCGATCGCCGCTCGTCCGAGAACTCCCCTGCCCGTTTCTGGAGAGGCGCACACCCCACCGGTGTGAGGAGAAGGAGGACCCATCTTGACCGCGGACCCCGGGCATTCCGAGCAGGCTGCGCGCGACGACGCGCACCTACGCTCGCTGGGCATCAAGCCGGAGCTGAGGCGGACCCTTGGCTTCGTCTCGAACTTCGCCGTCGCCTTCAGCTACATCAGCGTCTCGACCGGCACCTTCACCAACCAGGCGGTTGCCTTCGGCGTCGGCGGGCCGGCGATCTTCTGGGCCTGGCCGCTGGTGATCCTGGGGCAGACCTTTGTCGCCCTGAACTTCGCCGAGCTGGCGAGCCACTTCCCGGTGGCCGGATCGATCTACCAATGGTCCAAGCGCCTGTCGAACAGGACGCTGGGCTGGTTTACCGGCTGGATCTACTTCTGGGCCGGGGTGGTCACCGTGGCGGCCGTGGCGGCCACTGTTCCACTGGTCCTTTCCACGATCATGGGCTTCGACCTGGCGAGCAACTCGCCGGTGCCGGGCCTCGACATGTGGCAGTTCGTTGGGCTCGCCACGCTGCTGACCACGACCCTCATCAACATCGAGGGAGTTCGCCTGTTCGCGCTCATCAACAACATCGGTGTGGTGGCCGAGATCATCGGGATGCTGGTCTTCGCCCTGATCCTGCTCTTCTTCGCGAACCACCAGTCGCCGGCGATCCTCTTCGACACGTCGTTCACGAAGAACCTGTCAGACAGCGGTTACCTGCCCATCTTCTTCGTCGGCATGTTCATGGCTCTCTTCGTGGTCTACGGCTTCGACACGGCGGGCACCTTCGGCGAGGAGACCCTCGACGCAGGCCGCCAGGCGCCACGTGGCGTGCTGTCGGCGATCTGGCTCTCCGGCCTGGTCGGAGCGATCTTCCTGCTGGCCGTGACCCTTTCCTTCCAGGACGTCGGAGCTGCGGTGGCCGAGGGCCAGGCGTTCGGCTTCCCGATCGCCACCACCATCAAGCAGAACCTGACCTTCAGCTTCGGCTTCACCACGCTGGGTGACCTCTACCTGGTGATGATCCTGGTGGCCGTGTACGTCTGCACCCTGGCCATCCAGGGCGCCACCGTGCGCCTGATGTTCTCGATGGGTCGTGACCGACGGTTGCCGTTCGGCGGCGCCTGGGGCCATGTCAGCCCCACCTTCCGCACCCCTGCCAACGCCTCGGTGGCGGTCGGCGTGCTCGGCGCCCTGCCGCTGTTGGTGATGGGAGCCCTGGGCTCGATCTACCTCGCCATCGCGGCGACCGGGATGATCTACATCAGCTACTTCCTCTGCAACCTGGGCGTCTTTGTCGCCCGCACCAAGGGCTGGCCGCACAAGGACGCCTGGTTCAGCCTCCATGGCTGGGGCACGATCATCAACGTCTTTGCCCTGATCTGGGGCGGGCTGATGGTCATCAACATTGGCATCTGGACCAGCCCGATCTTCGGAGCCTTCGGGAGCGACCTGCGCAACACCTGGGTGAACCCGTTCATCAACACCTTCCTCGCGCTTGGCAAGAACGCGGATGGCTCGGCCAACATTCTCACTGGCCTGCCGGCGTGGCCGGTCTTTGAGACCCTGGTGGGCGCGGTGGTGATCGTCGGCGCGGTCTACTACCTGCTCGTCCAACGGGGCCGGGAGGATCGCGTCGAGGCCGATCTGGCAACCGGCGAGGCGATGATCGCGTAGGCCTCATCGGCTACCCGTCGCAGATCACGAGCGGTTCGGCGCCCCGGCGCCGGGCCGCTCGCATACTGTGTCCGGCATTTACAGGAGAGAGTCGTGGTCACCGAACCCGCCGAGGAGCTGCGCGGTGAGCTGCGCGACCAGCTGGTCGCGGCGCTGCAGCGTGTCCCCGAGACGGCCGGCCGCGATCTGACGCTCACCGAGCTCTCCGGCGGGATAACGAATCGGAACTACCTCATCTCGCTGGCCTGCGAGGAGGATCGCTTCGTCATTCGGCTGGCGGGCAACGACACCCACCTGCTCGGGATCAGCCGCGAGGTCGAGCACGCGGCCACGGTGGCGGCAGCCGGGGTCGGGATCGGCCCGGAGGTGACCGCGTTCATCCGGCCGGAGGGCTACCTGGTCACGCGGTTCATCGCGGGATCGCCGGTCAGCCTCGAACAGGTCCACCAGCCAGCGGCCCTGCGGCGCGTCGCCGACTCCATCCGCCGCATCCACGGCGGCCCGGCGATCCCGGGCCTCTTTGTGCCGCTGCGGATCGTGGAGGCGTACCTGGCACTGGCCACATCCCGGGGCGTGCCGCAACCGAGCGGCTGGGACCGCGCCCACGAAGTGGGCCGTCGCATCGAACGCGCCCTGCTCGAGGCGCCGATCGAGCTGCGCCCGTGTCATAACGACCTGCTCAACGCGAACTTCATCGACGACGGCGAGCGGATCCGGATCGTCGACTGGGAGTACGCCGGCATGGGCGACCCGTTCTTCGACCTGGGCAACTTCAGTGTGAACCACGACCTGGCGCCCGAAGAGGACGTCATCCTGCTCAAGGCCTACGAGGGCGAGGTGCGTGCTCCGCGACTCGCGCGCCTGGCGTTGATGCGGGTCGTGTCGGACTTCCGCGAGGCGATGTGGGGGGTGCTGCAGCAGGCGATCAGCACCCTCGACGTCGACTTCGTGGCCTATGCCGATGAGCACTTCGAGCGGCTTCTGCACAATGCCTCCGGCACTGCCTTCGAGGCTCGACTTCGGGACGCCGCGCGTGGCTGAACCGCGCGGCCGCATGCCCGATCAGGCGCGCGTCGTGATCATCGGCGGCGGCGTCGGCGGGGCGGCGATCGCGTATCACCTGACCCTCCTGGGCTGGACCGACGTGGCGCTGCTCGATCGGTCCGAGCTGACCAGCGGCTCGACCTTCCATTCCGCGGGACTGGTCGGGCAGCTGCGATCGAGCCCGACGCTGACCCGGATGATGGTCGACAGCGTCGCAACCTACCGTGGCCTGGCCGCCGAGACGGGCGTCGACCCGGGCTGGCGAGAGGTCGGCTCGCTGCGGCTGGCGGCGTCGCCGGAGCGCCTGGAGGAGCTGCGCCGGCAGGCCGGCTGGGCGAAGGCCTATGAGCTGCCGATGGAGCTGCTCAGCGCCACCGAGGCGCAGACACTCTTCCCGCTGATGGTGACCGATGGCGTACTGGGCGCCGCCTGGCTGCCGACGGACGGCTACCTCGATCCTTCGGGCCTGACCCAGGCTCTGGCCGCCGGCGCGCGACGGCGCGGGGCGACCATCCTGCCGCGGACGCGCGTGATCGGGATCACCATGGAGGGCGGCCGCGTCACGGGGGTCGAGACCGAGCAGGGCCCGATCCGTGCGGAGGTAGTGGTCAACGCAGGCGGCATGTTCGCGCCGGAGATCGGTCGCATGGCGGGCGTAACGGTGCCGATCATCCCGTTCGCACACCAGTACCTGGTCACCGAGCCGATCGAGGGCGTCACCCCGGACCTGCCGCAGCTGCGCGACCCCGACAATCTCGTCTACTTCCGGCCCGAGGTGCG
>JANMPX010000009.1:0-2601 GCA_031370085.1 Chloroflexota bacterium
CGCTCAAGGTCGGCCGCTGCAATCCCTGGCCCGTCGTCCTGCACTTCGACGAACACAACGCGATCCTCGGCTCCGGTAGCGATCCGTGGTGGTGCGGCCGCAGGCCCGCCGCCGTATCGAAGCGCGTTGTCGAGGAGATTCCCGACGATCCGGCCGAGCTCGCCGGGGTCAGCCGCCACCCGCAGGTCGACTCCGAGCGCAAGCCGGGCTGGCGGAAGCTCCGGGTGAGCCGAGGCGAATGCCTCGACGGTCTCCGCCACGACTACCGAGAGGTCGATCGGACCATGGAGACTTTGCGGGATCTCGTCTGCGCGAGCCAGCATGAGCAGATCATTGGTCACCGCGGTGAGGCGCTCCGCAGAGGCGACGATGGTCGCCAACGCCGCGCGCAGCTGCGCATTGGATGCCGCGCCGATCACGGCCCCTTCGGCCGAGGCCCGGATTGCGGCGAGCGGCGTGCGCATTTCGTGCGACGCGTCCGCGACAAACCGCCGTTGGCGGGCGTGGGCCTCGCGAATGGGTGCCAACGTCCTTGCCGCCAGCACCCATGCTGACAGGCCGACTACGACAACAATGACCACGTCTGCTGCGACCAGAGCGAGACCGATCCGTTCCAGCGTCGCCTGGTACGCGATCTCTGCGGCCTGCTTGTTTGTCAACTCGGAGCCGATGTCGAAGGTGGGCGCCAGCACGGTCGCGAAGGCGATGTAGAAGACCAGGCTGAAGAGTCCGATCACGAGGGCGAAGAGCCCGATGTACTGGAGTGTGAGGTGAAACCGCGCGCGCTGGAACATCACGCGGTCCCGGCTGGACGGAGCCGATAGCCGGAGCCGCGAACCGTCTCGATCAGCCCGTTGCGCCGGCCTTCATCCACCTTGCGTCGGAGGCTCCGGATGTAGACCTCCACGATGTTCGACCCGGCTGCGAAGTCGGCGTCCCAAAGCGATTCGATGAGGCGCTCCCTTGAGAAGACTTGCCCCGGATGACGCGCGAGGAGCTCAAGCAGTGAGAACTCGCGGGCGGTCACGCGGATCTCTCGTCCTGCCCGCCAGACCCCGAGCGTAGCCGGGTCGAGCTCGAGGTCTCCCACCACAATGCGTGGCGCACGGTTCTCGGCGCGCCGCCGTGCGAGCGCGCGGATTCGCGCCCTGAGCTCGTCCATGCTGAATGGCTTGGCGAGGTAGTCATCGGCGCCGCGATCGAGCCCCGCGATGCGATCCTGGATGTCGTCAAGGGCGGTGAGCATGAGGATCGCCGCCGAGAAACCCTTGTTCCGCAGCGCCGAGCACGTAGCAAAGCCATCCAGCCCGGGAAGGATGACGTCGAGGATCACGAGATCGTAGGCATACGTCTCCGCCCATTGGAGGGCATGGCGCCCGTCGCCCACCACGTCCGTCGCATGACCATCGGCCACCAATGCCGTCTTGATGGCGTCGGCGATGGCCGCCTCGTCCTCAACAATCAGGATCCGCACCGATGGCCCCTCGGTAGACCGCGCCGGCGTTCATGCCAGGCGCGCTGCCGGGATCGTAGTCTCGCGACGAGTCGGACGTTGCCGAGCGGGTCGTCTCAAGCGCAATGCGGTGCGGCGCCCGTGGTCTTGCCCAGAGATGCGGGATGGAATGATGGTCCGCAGCTCACAGCATGCGAACCAGCCGCCTGCGGTGGCATCTCACCTCTCGTCGCCCTTGGAACTACGACATCGATCAGTCGGCTGAACCGCGAAGGCCGCGTAACTGCCCCTCCGGACTCTCGGTGTTGTTTTGGTGGAGATGAGGGCACGCTTTTGTTCCGGTTCGCGCCGGTTGTGGGCGACCCTGGAGTGGACCCGACCGCGGGACCCCGATCGGCCGCCAAGCCGACCGTAGATCAGCCGCCGCCTTAGTCGGTCCAAGACCACGCCATGCGGAACGTCGCCTGCCTCCGGGCAGGAGCGTACACTTCGTCGCCGTAGCTGCGGGCACGTATGGAGACAAGCATGTCTCGACGACACGCGTTGATAATGAGTGCGGTCGTGGCGCTGGTCACCGCCGCATGTGGAACCTCCGGGACGACGCCGACCGCCTCCCAGCTGCCGACAACGTCGATTGGCCAGCCAACGATCCAACCGACGGCACCCGCATCGCTGTTCACTTCGTCGGTGTACCACTATTCGATCGCCCTGCCAGCCGGGTGGACGGCAACGTCGGCCACTGCGGCATGGGACGGAACCGTTGCCGTGAGTCATACCGATCCCTTCGCCGATCTGTTCTCGTCGTCGACGGGCACCCTGGCGTGGGCTTATGCCGCGCCGACGACGAAGAGCGTGGCTGACCTTTCGGCGGCACAGACCGCGTCAGATGCAGCAGCACATCCCTGCCCCACAACGGTGGAGATCGATGAACCCACCACCGTCGGAGGCGATCCGGCGCGCCTCACCATGAAGCACTGCCCGACGCCTGGCGATACCCTCATCGCGAACACGGCCGTCATCCACGACGGGATCGGCTATTTCTTCTACTTCCAGCACTCCTCGAATGCCGGTGCTGACGCTGCTGATGTCGCCGTCTTCAAGACGCTCCTGAGCGGGGTGGAATTCCGCTAACTGTGCGCCCGGGGGCG
>JANMPX010000017.1:0-6548 GCA_031370085.1 Chloroflexota bacterium
TCGCCTGGCCGGCAGCCGTCCGCAGCTCGGCCTGGAGAGCGGGTTCCCCCGCACGATCCCCCTCGTCGAGGGCAGTGGCCACCAGGTCGCCGATGCCCGTAACCCGCTCGACCGCCTTCTCGGTATGGAAACGGCTCACCGGGCGCGCCCCGCCGGCTTCCAGCGTGGCCCGAGCGGCGTCGAGCACCGCGGGAAGGCTGCGCATCCGCGCGGCAACGCTGCGCAGCCGGTCGGGCAGCGGGGCGAACTCTCGGGAGAGGAGGCTGAAGAGCCCGTTGCCGAGCAGGTAGACATAGGTCAACGGGTTCCACTCGTGCTCGCGCAGCTCGTCGGCAGAGAAGCGCATGGCGGCCAGGTTCTCGAGCAGGATCCGCCGATCGATCGCCTCATCCCGCGAAAGACCGGCACCATCGACTGCCTCGACGCGGGACAGCGCCGAAGTCAGCCATTCGAGCCACTCGCGCTGACCGGCCTCGGTCAGGTCCGGCCAGGCATCGTCGCGGGCGTGCACCCCCAGCTCGGTGGCCTGCACCGGTTGCAGGCGGAAGAGGTCGGCCAGCAGGCTGTCGACGAGGGCAGGGAAATGCATCGGTACCTCAGCAGGGGTCGGCGCACGGCATGGTAGCGCCTGCTAGCCTGCCCGCGTGAGCGTCAACCTTGCCTACACCGATGCCTACCTGCGGTCGACCGCGGCGAAGGTGATGCAGGCCGATGGCGAGGCGGTGCTCCTCGACCGAACCGTCTTCTATCCAGGCGGCGGCGGACAACCGGCCGATGCCGGGTGGCTGCGTGCCGCGGACGGAACCACGTGGCAGGTGCTGGGCGCGCGCAAGGCCGGCGACGAGATCTGGCATCAGCTCGAGGAGGGGTCCGTGCCTCCCCCGGTCGGTGCCGAGGTCACCGCGGAGCTCGACTGGGAGCGCCGCCACGCGCTGATGCGGACCCATTCCGCGCTGCACGTGCTGTGCGGCATAGTCTGGCGCGACTGGGGCGCATCGGTCACCGGCGGGAACATGGAACCGTTGGCCGGGCGGATGGACTTCGAGTTCCAGACGATGGCCGGCGAGCTGGTCGCCGAGATCGAGCGGCGGGTCAACGTGGAGATCGACGCCGACCGCGAGATTCGGGTGAATGTCCTGCCGCGCGACGAGGCGTTCGCCATCCCGGACCTGATCCGCACCAAGATCAACCTCCTCCCCGAGGGGATCAGCGAGATTCGCACCATCGAGATCGTGGGCCTCGACCTGCAGGCCGATGGCGGAACCCACGTGTCCCACACCGCGGAGATCGGGCGCGTGCGGGTGACCGGCTACGAATCAAAGGGTCGCATCAACAAGCGCATCCGGATCGAGGTGCTGGACCGATGAATGTCTGGGAGGCGATCAACTCGGTGCGCGTCATCCGGGACTTCGCCGAGCGACCGCTCTCCGCCGAGCACGAGGCCCGCATCCTGCACGCCGCGCGGCGCACGGGCAGCTCCAAGAACGAGCAGACCTGGGCGTTCGTGGTGATCCACGACCGCGATCACCTGCGGGAGCTGACCGGCGTTGGGCCCTACGCCGACCACCTGGCGGGCGCCGCCATGGCGGTCGCCCTCGTCACGCCCGAAGAGAGCGCCGCGTGGCGCAACACGCGCATGTGGGACCTCGGCCGGGCGGCGCAGAGCATGGTGCTGGCTGCCTGGGAGCTGGGCATCGGCAGCGCGCCGGCCACCGTCTTCGAGCACGATCTGGCTCAACGGCTGCTTGGCCTGCCGGCCGATCGGCGCTGCAACTATCTGCTCTCGTTCGGCTACCCAGCCGATCCCTCGCAGCTCACGGCTCCGAACAAGCGGCGTGGTCGCAAGCCGCTCGAGGCCCTGGTCCACGAGGAGCGCTGGTAGGGACGGGATCGGCACATGAACGCCCGGCGTTCATATCGGCCAAGAACAAGCCGCCCGTCGGCTCGCAGAGGCCTCGGCGTGGCCGCGCTGAACAGTGAGCGTTCGCATCGGCCAACAGGGAGCTGACCGGTGGCTCGCAGGCGGACAAAGCGGCGGTTACGAACGCTCAGCGTTCCGCGCTTGCTGAGGGGCCGGCAGAAGCGGAGCTCCCACCGGCCCATGCATCGAAGGGTCCGCTCATTCGAAGGTGATGCCGTCCACCACCTTCTGAACGTCGGCCAGGCGCGCGGCGCCGTCAAAGGAGTACTGCTCGAGCACCACCGGGGTCCCTCCCACGTCAATGATCTGGTAGTGCAACGCAACCGCAACGAAGAACTCGTCGTGGTTGTTGGGATCGCCGGAGTCCAATAATCGGACCTTGCCAGGCGTGGTGCAGCCGCTCGCATCGGATGGTGGCGCAAGATCGAACGCGAAGCCGGCATGTCCGGCGACGGTGACGGCCACCGGTTGGCTGGCCGTGAACCCGGGAAGGCTGCCCAGCGCGGCCACGATGCCATCGACGCTGGCGAGCGAGCCAAGGTCCGCAACGTAGCCGAGGTCCCAGTGGCAGGGATCCTTGTACACCGAAATGCCGGTCATCACGGTGAGGCCGTAGAAGCTGTTCCCCTGGGCGGATACATCAGCGCCCGATGGCGTGTCGGAATCCATGGTCCAGCCGTTGGCCGGCACCGCGAAGCTGAATGGGACCGAGAAGTTGGAGGTTCGGTAGCGGACGCCGGTGCTGAGCTTCATGGGGATCGAAGGGGTCGGCGAGACGGTGGGCGCGACGGTGGGCGTTGGTGATGCTGCGGGGCCGCCGACCGACGGTCGGTTGAAGAGCCCTATCCCGACCACGATCGCCACCACGATGGCTGCCGCGACGAGACCGAAACGGACGTTGGAACTCATGCTCAGAATCCTCCGCACCGGCCACACGACTCGGCGCTGTGGGGTCGTGTCGAGCTGATCGAGGACGAGGTTGAGGACGCGGTCGGCGTCCTCGTGGGCGTCCTCTTTCAGCCACGACCGAACGATGCGGGTGACGTCGCGGTCGGTGCTCATTGCGCAGCCTTCCGCGTTGTGCGTGCGTCGGCGTCGAGCGCCGAGCGCAGCCCGCGCATCGCGTAATGAAGTCGAGAGGCGACCGTTCCAAGTGGGACGCCGAGCGCTTCGGCGACCGCCTCGAGCGGCAGGTCAAGGTAGTGGTGCAGGACGACCACCGTCCGATGGTCGATGGAGAGCCGCCGGAAGCCGCGCTCGAGCTGGTCGCGATCGACGACCATGCCCAGGCCATCCGCCCCCATCGGCTCATCGGCCGGCAGGAGGCGGAGGTTCGGCGCCCATTGGCGCGTCCGGCTGGCCTCGGCGTAGCAGGCGCGCACGAGGAGCCGGTACGACCAGGCGTCAAAGCGCGCCGGGTCGCGGAGCTGCGGAAGGTCTCGCCAGATGCTCAGCAGCGCCTGCTGCGTCGCATCCTCGGCGAGGTCGATATCGCGCAGGATCCGCCGCGACACGGCAAGGAACCGATCGGCCATCGCGGCAGCAAGGGTCGTAAACGCCCCTTTGTCACCGCTCTGCGCCAGTACCACGAGATCTCGGTCCATGCCTCTTCCGTCATCGGCATCGGTTCAGACCGATGCATTACACACGGTATGGGGGCAAGGACCGGAGCTAACTTCAATCTTGGCGCTGGATCATCAACAAGGCGCGGACGCCAACCAGTACAGATGCGAAGGGGCCGCGGCTTCACCGCGACCCTTCGTGCTCGACTGCGAGGGGAACGTTCGGCGGGCTCGACTATTGGAACTTGATTGAGTCCACGATCGCTTTCAGACTCGCCGCGGCAGCTGCCTCCGCCGCGCTGTCTCCATTGGGGAAGTAGTAGGTCATGATCATCAGCCGCGTGCCTTGCACTTTCAGGACGTAGATGCGCTCGCGCTGACCTGGGCCGATGCTGCCCATGCCGCCGTTCCGCCCGCGAAGACGGAGGGGTGAATGAGCCGCGCAACTAGGTGCCCGGGTGGCAGACCTCCGCGGCATTGCGAGCATTTCCACTGGTCACGAGCACGGTGCCGGCGGGCAGCAGCGTGGCTGCGTGGCTTTCACGGGGCGTCGACATATTCCCCGGCGGACGTCCATGTCCGACTGGGGGATGGACCGCATGAGACTTCAATCACAGGGCGGGGAGCAAACGGACCCCGCCTGAGAGCCAGGTGCCAGGGAGCACACTGCTAGGACGCGCCCTCGAACACGATGGAGTTGAGGATTTCATGGAGCTCGGCCTTCGCCTTTTCGCCTGAACCGGCATAGGTGTGGGCGAGAATGGCAACCCGCTGACTCCCCACATCGAGGATCCAGACGCGAGCTGTCTCGTTGAGCCCCTGGACCCACCAATCCCCGTCCGGGGAGTCCTGCCACAGGTAGAACTGGCTGGGCTCGCAGGGCAGCGATGCCGGGATCGCAAGCTCGAGGTATGTTGCCTCGAGCCCAGCGATCGTCGTTTTGACAGGGTCGCTCGCGGTCGTATTTGGAACCTCGCCGAGCGCCGTCGTCAGGTCGTCGACCGTGGATCCGATCTTCGGGCTCCGCTGCAGGTGCGAGCATGGATTCTCGAAGGTGTTGTCGACGAGACTCACAATGAACGCCATGCCCGCCGGCGGGCTCGACGTGCCGCGCCTCGCGCCGTAAGTGAATGACTCCCAACCGGCTGGAAGCTCCGCGGTCAGTTGCAGGGGGGAACCGTTCAACCCGGTACCTGCAACCGACATGCGGACAACTTGATGACTGGGACTCGGTTCCGGCGACGGAGAGACCACCGGCGACGACGAGGGCGGGGCGCTGGAACCAATGTGCGTTGAAGAGGCGCAGGCGGCCGTCACCAGTGCGACCACAACAACCATGGGTACTGCGATACGGCTGATCACTTCAACACCTCTGTTACACGCGTTTGAGAAATCGCCGAGTTCGCTCATGTCCGTTCTCCCTCCAACCCTCAACCCCCACGCGGAATGGCTGGCGTAGCCCCGCCCGCTTCATCAGCCCCGATCGATGATCATCGATGCGAGGATGGCCTCAAGCTCCGCCAGGTCTTCTTCAGAGGTCGCGGGCATGTGCGAAGCGTCGATCACCAGCGGCCGGCGATCGACATCGACCATGTACACGGTGTCGAGCTGGCTGGGGGCATGGTGGGAGTTCGCACCATCGGCGACATGCCACTCGGTCCAGCTTCGGAACTCCCCCTTATCACAGGTGGACACGTCCAGCTCGGTCGGCACTGAGAGATCGATCCGCAGGACCATTACACGCCCACTCACCCCAGACCAGACAGACGCCAGCGTCACTGGGGTTAGCGCACGCGGGAGCGGACCCCGGAGAGCCTGGTTGGCCAACCCCCCGTCCTCGGGCGCCAGGATGATCGCACCAGTCGCATCATGGGAATGGTTGGCGAGCTCGAGCGGACTCAGAGCGCTTCCCTGCCAATGACAGGGGTCGGCGTAGACCTGATCCACGGTCCAGGCACTGAACGCCACCTCGCCAGGCTGATTCAGGTGCTTGTACACGAGCCCATGGCTGGTGGCCCATCCAGCCGGCAGCGTGAAGGTGATCCACCGGTATCCGGAACATCCACCAGCGCAGATTGGATCTGAATTGGCCAGGAAATAGGACCCAGGAGCGAGGGCGCCGGCCGATGGAAGGGGAACTGGCGTCGCCGATGGGCTCGGGGTTGGCGTCGGTTGATCAGAGCCAACCTGGCTGTTGATGTAGCTGGAGCCGAGGATGGCGGCGATCACGAGGACGGCCGCCGCGATCCCGAGTCGGAAGGTGCTGTTCATGGGCGGGAGCCTCCGCGCCAACCAGAAGGTTCGGCGCTGGGGGTTTGCGGGGAGTTGGTCGAGCACGGCATCCAGGACGCGGTCTGGGAGCGCCGTGACACCCTCGTCCAGCCACGACCGAACGATGCGGGTGACGTCGCGATCGGTGCTCATTGCGCACCCTCTCGTCTCGCCGGGCGTGCGTCGGCATCGAGCGCCGCGCGCAGGCCACGCATCGCGTGATGAAGTCTTGAACGGACCGTCCCCTCGGGCACGCCGAGTGCTTCGGCGACCTCCGAGAGCGGCAGATCGAGGTAGTGATGCAACACCACTACCGCACGATGGTCGATGGAGAGCCGCCGGAAGCCGCGCTCGAGCTGGTCGCGATCAATGACCAGGCTCGTGCCATCCGCGCCCATCGGCTCATCGGCCGGAAGGAGGCGGAGATTCGGCGCCCAGCGACGGGTCCGGCGTGCCTCGGCGTAGCAGGCGCGCACGAGGAGCCGGTAGGACCAGGCGTCAAAGCGCGCCGGGTCGCGGAGCTGCGGGAGATCCCGCCAGACGTTCAGCAGCGCCTGCTGCGTCGCGTCCTCGGCAAGGTCGGTGTCGCGCAGGATCCTGTGCGCCACCGCATGGAGCCGATCGCCCACGGCCACGGCGAGGCTCGTGAAAGCCCCTTCGTCGCCGTGCTGCGCTCGAATCACGAGTTCGGTATCCATGCCTCTTCCGCATCCTGCGCCGGTTGGTCCAGCGCATTCACACGGTATGGGCACCGTCAGGGCGCGGGCGACTCAATCTTCGGGCGCGCCCCCCAT